>CAMQSH010000121.1 GCA_947036575.1 uncultured Brevinema sp.
GGAGTGAAAATATCCATCATACGCATACTAAGATTTTTAGGACCACGTTCTAATTGTATTTGTTGATTAGGGAAAATAGGGGTAAGGTTTGAGAAAAGAGTTCTTTTACGAGCAATTTCTGCAGATTTTTCATTAATGCTTTCTACACGAAGCATGGCAAAGAATTTTTCTTCTTCAGATTTTTGAGGAGGGCGTATTTGCCCTTGAAGGACATCACCACTTCTTAAGCGAAAAAGTGATATTTGGGAAGGTGAGACATAAATATCATCGGAACTTGGTAGATAACTATATCGAGGAGATCTTAGGAATCCAAATCCACCATCTATGAGTTGTAATGTACCACCACCATAGATAATACCTTTATTGTCTGTATGTTTTCTCAAAATAGTATAAACTAGTTCTTGAGTATGCATACTTTCACAGTTTTCTAATTTAAGATGATCTGCAATGATAAGTAATTCTGTAATACCTAATTGTTTTAATTGATTAATAAATAAAAATTTAAAATCTTCTGAGAATACTTGCTCTTTGATTTTTTTAGGATCGCTAGATCTTTCATAAAGACTAAAAAGTTGTTTTCCATATTGTTCAAAATCTACTGTTACTGTTGGATATTCTTCTTCTGCGTGTTTATGGGAAGAAGATTTTTTTGAGGCACTAGAAGAGTAAGTGTTATTTTTTTTAACTTGAAACTCACTTTTAGGTATTTTAAGTTTTATTTTTGGAGGCTTGGGGGATTCTTCAGAAATTTGCTTAGATTCTATCTTTTCTGTAGATGTGGGGGGAGTTATTACCTGTTCGGATGAATCTTCTATATTTTTTTTAGGTTGGGGAGTCATGAAATACCTCTGATTGGATTTGGAAATTTTGAATTTTATAAAGGGAGTAGTGTTAAGATATGATATAAATACTATATATAAATACATCATATCTTAATTTATCTAAATAGTCAAGCTTTGTCTTTTAAATGCACAATATTTTCATCAATACCAAAACGAATACGATGATTGGCAAATAATTTAACAACTTCCTGTTGTACAGAATCTGTAGTAGACATTTTATTCAAAGGAGAGCTAATATAAAAAGATAATCTAAAAGAATAAAAATTACCCTTAGGCTCTATGAAAAATATATAAGGAGCTGGGTAAGTAAGTGTAGAAGGCGTGACTGTCACTGCTTGTATTAATAATTCTTTAACACTTTCTACATTAGCATCTTCCATATATGTTTTATAAAAGAGATTCACACGGCTTCTTTTTACAGGTTGTGATAAGTTGGTGATAATCATTTTGGAAAGCACACCATTTGGAATAGCGATAATTTCTTCATCAAAAGTACGTAATTTGGTGCTACGATATCCAATTTGAAAAATAATACCTTCATTATTGTTATCTAAAATAACATAATCACCTTCTGTATAAGTTTCATCGAGCATTAAAGATATACCTCCAACAAGGTGAGATAAGGAATCTTGGAGGGCAAGACCGACGACGATACCCACAATACCCAAACCTGCTAAGATAGGTCCAAGCTCAACACCCCAAAGTCCTAACAGAATAGTAATAAAAAATAAAAACCAAGTAGCATGGATAGCACGAGAAATAACAATAAAAGCATTTTTGTTTTTAAAAAATTTCATTTTTGTACCAGGTTTGTGAGAGATCAGGATAGCTCTTGTATAGATAGAAATGATTTTATTGGTAATAATATAAAAAATCCATAATAAAATAGAAAAAGAACATCCTTTAATGAGGTGAGCTATAGGTTTTGGGATTGCTAAGACATCTACTCCTACAATAATCCCCAGCAACAATCCTGTGAAGATGAATCGGGATGATAGGAAGGTATGTAGTAATCTTCTCCCAAGATGCTTTTTCATGTTTTTAGGATTTTGAGTAAAAATATAAATAATAAGGCGTAAGAAAATTGTCAATATAAAAACAGAAATAACAACAAATAGAAAAATAGCATAAGGATTTTCTTGGATAATATTATAGATAATTTGAATGATAGAATTGGATGATTTACCCATTAAAGATACAATAACTTCTAATAGCATCGTATTAGAAAAAGTAGTATTTGAAAGTGTTCCAACAGCTTCAGGATCAATAATATTAGAAATATCAGTATTGGTTGTTGCAACAGTACTGCTTTGCAACTTTTTTAAGAGGGCAGGTAACATGTTCGTTCCTTTTGATAGGCATTTATTTGATGATGTAGCTATCTAATTATTTTTTTTTATAAATGAAGAAGCTTCAGATTTTAAAGAGTCATAGTTATTTATTTTTGGATCATCTAATACTAATTCTAATAAATAATTAAGGATTTGTCCAATAATAGGTGAAGGTTTTAATTTAAATAATTCCATTAACTGAGTACCATTGATATTTAGGTCTGAAACTTTTAAAGCAGCATCATCTTTTAATATGTTATCAATACGTTTACGAAATTCATGAAGTATATAAGGGCTATTTTTTTTAGTACCACTACCACTACGATCGGCTTCTCTCAGTCTAAATAATAAATTTAAAAAATCAATGTCACCATCAAAACGTTTTAAAAATCGTCTTATGGCACCGTCATTCCAGTCACTAGTATAATAAAACATATGTAATTCTACTAATAATACGCATTTACTAATTTCTTCATTAGAAAACTTTAGTCGTTTCATCAAATTTTTAGTCATTTTAGCACCGATAATTTCATGATTATAAAAAACATTTCCATTACCAATTTTTAAAGCAAATTTTTTAGCACGAGGTTTTCCAATATCATGTAATAATGCTGCTAATCGTCCTATCATATCATCTATACTCATATGATTACAGGTTTCTACATTATGCCTGTAAACATCATATTTATGGAATTCATTTTGGTCTATACCATAACCTTCTTCTAATTCAGGTAGTATTATCGGTAATAAGGTAAGTTCATGTAATAAATCAAATCCAATAGAAGGTTTTTTACTTGTTAGCATTTTCATGATTTCATCACGGATACGTTCTTGAGAAACATCTTTAATATTTGGTGCTAATTCTTTGATGGCATTTAAGGTGGGTGTATCGATATGATATTCTAGTTTTGTTGCAAAACGACAAGCTCTAAGCATTCGTAAGGCGTCTTCACCAAAACGATGTGTAGGCTCACCAACAGTTCTAATTATTTTTTTTTGGATATCTTCTTGTCCATTAAAAGGATCGATGATTTCTCTTGTAAGTGGGTCTACAGCTATGGCATTAATAGTAAAATCTCTACGAGATAGATCTTCTTCAAGAGAATTAGTAAAAGATACTTGATCAGGGTGTCTATTATCAGAATAACTACCATCTATTCGATAACTTGTGATTTCATAATGTTTTTTATCAATAACTAGTGTCAATGTTCCATGAGCTAACCCTGTAGGTATTAGAATATAATTTTTATCCTGTTGAAATATTTTTTGTATTTGTTCAGGAGTAGCTGATGTAGCTAGATCAAAATCAGAAACCTGTTCGCCTCTTAAAGAATCTCGAACAGCTCCACCAACTAATCTTAATTCATAATTATGAGATGAAAGTGTATTGGATATATTAATAATATCCTGAGGAATATGGTGATCAAATAGTTTCTGCACACATCTCTCCAATGTAATTTATGTTAGTATATATTTTTTTTTTAAAAAAATCAAGAAGTTTTATACATTATCTTTATTATCTTCTAATAATTCTTTATATTAAAACATAATAACCCTTTAAAATAAATAAAATTTGTGTTATACTTCCTTTAAATACAATTTATTTTATGGTATATTATATTAAAGAACATAAGGAGTGTAAAATGTCTCAAAACAATTTTATCCTACATGGACATTTTTATCAACCACCACGTGAAAATCCTTGGACTGGATTTATGGATAGGCAAAAATCTGCTTACCCTTATAATGATTGGAATATTAGAATCAATACAGAATGTTACGCAGCTTGTACAAGAACACCTATCGTTGAAAATAATGAAATTATTAAAATTGTTAACTGTTTTGAATATTTATCTTTTAATATAGGACCAACTTTATTATCTTGGATGGAAAAACCAGATGCAGATCCGAGAACACTCCATAAAATCATAGAAGGTGATAGACTTTCTGTATCTAGAAATAATGGACATGGTAATGCTATTGCTCAGGTATATAGTCATATGATCATGCCTTTAGCTACAAAGAGAGATCAATATACTCAAATTTTATGGGGACTAGAAGATTTTAAAATGAGATTTGGAAGAGATTCTGAAGGAATATGGCTTGGAGAAACAGCAATTAATAATGAAACAGCAGATATATTAGTAGACTGTGGAATAAAATTTGTTATCTTATCACCTTACCAAGCTGGAAAAATTATATTAAAAGATTACACGATAGATGTATTAGGGGGTAGGGTAGATCCTACCAAACCTTACTATCTACATACTAAAAATGGTAAATTAGCAGTATTTTTTTATGATCCTCAATTAGCATCAGAAATTAGTTTTGGTAATTTGTTAGAAGATTCTAATCGTCTACAACATCTTGTTCAAGAAAAATTTAATAGACAAAATAACCAAGTGAAATTAGTCCATACTGCTACAGATGGTGAAGTATATGGACATCACAAATCTCATGGTAATATGGCCTTAGCGAGAATGATTTATAATGTAACAAAAGATACAAATTCAGAGCTTACTTTTACTAATTATGGCAAATTTTTAGCAGAAAATCCTCCTCAAGAAGATTGTGAACTCTATCTAGGTGAACAGGGAGAAGGATCTTCCTGGAGTTGTGCTCATGGTGTTGGGCGTTGGATTCGAGACTGTGGCTGTCATACTGGTGGTGGTGAAAACTGGAATCAAAAATGGAGAGGACCACTAAGAGAATCTTTTGATGTTTTAAGAGATGCCATATATGAAAGTGTAGAGAAAAAAACAGAAGATCTTATCACCAATATATGGGAAGCAAGAAATGATTATTTCACTCCTATGGTACACAAAACACCAGAATCATATGAACAGTTTTTTACCAAGCATCAAAAAAGAAGCTTATCACCATTAGAAAGAAGTACTATTATTCAAATGATGGAATCATTACGTTATGCAATGTTGATGTATACTAGTTGTGGGTGGTTTTTTTCAGATATATCAGGAATAGAAACAATACAAGATATGTTATATGCTGTTAGAGCTTATGAATTTTCAAAAGATATTTTAGATCCTCAAATAGGCGAAAAATGTCGTAATATATTATCTCAAGCTCATAGTAATATTAAATTAGAAGGAGTTGGAGAAACTATATTAGAACGTAGTGTTGATAGCTATAGAATTCACACAGAAGAATTGATAGCATATATTTGTTGGTTTGTGATTAATGAAGGTGGAGAAGCTCTTATTAAAGGGACTAATGAATTTGCTTATAATATAATTTGGGAACATGAAGTATCAAAAAGATATATCTTAAATTTCACTAATTTTATGGGTATTAGTAAAACGATAGCCTTTCAGTATCGTAATGACAAAGACATTGATGAATTACTATGGCAAGAAATAGTTATGCTTGAGAATTTAGAATTTGATGATACAAATTTTTGGACTAATGTCAATAATACTTGGAAAATATCTATATTATCATCATTACCTATTTATTTGAGAGTTCGATTTATAGCTCGTAGTATTCAATTTGAAATGGAAAGAAAAAAATATAAAGGTTTTGATGAAAATGAATTATTTTTGAATGCTGCTTGGGGTTTAGAATCTCTCTTATTGCCTTATGAAAAAAGAGTTCTAGTGTTTCATTATGCATCTAGTATACATGAATTTGCTCAAGATATGGTGTATAAGGATGATATAGGAAATGTAGAAGTTTTTAT
>CAMQSH010000122.1 GCA_947036575.1 uncultured Brevinema sp.
AAGCACTTGTTGAGGAAGTTGTTTCTCGAATTTTAAACGAAACAGGTTCTGAATTCCCATTTGATCGTCAAACTATTGCTGGTGGCATAACACTTATTAAAACTAAAACAGTAAACCCTGAACCTTTTGAAGTACAAGGTCAAAAAATAGAAAATGTATATGTTACGGACGTTTTGACTTTGGAAGAAAGTCCTCGTCTTGGTGTAGCAGTTATGGAAATGTACAAAACCGAATTCCCTTGGACACTGAAATATGATGAGTTAGATTATATCGTTGATGGAGAATTAGAAATAGAAATCAACAATCAATCTGTTATTGGTAAAGCGGGAGATATGATTTATATCCCAAAAGATAGCAGTATAATTTTTAGAACAAAAAATTCAGCTAGATTTATTTGCATTATGTATCCTGCAAATTGGTCTGAATTATAATAAATTAAAATAAAAAATATACTATTAAAGTATACATAAGGTGGAAATATGAATGGATTAACTCTTACAACAAAAATCGTTTCTGGTGAAAATTCTAGTTATAATTATGATTATTCTAGTTATTCACGAGTATTAATTGTTACAGACCAAGTTATGAATAAAATAGGTCTATGTGATATCATTACTTCTCGTTTGAATGAACAAAGAATTAAATATACTATTTTTGATGAAGTTGAAGCAAACCCTTCTTTTGAAACAGTTACAAAAGGTGTTGCTGAATTAGTAGAATTTAATCCTGACGCTATAATAGCTTTGGGTGGTGGGTCTGTAATAGATGCTGCAAAAGGTTTTATCTTTTATGGTAAAGAAGTGCACAAAGAACTTAATAAAACATTTGTTAAACCTGCATTAGTTGCTATTCCAACAACAAGTGGTGCTGGATCTGAAGTAACAGCATATGCTGTTATCACGGATACAAAAAATCATATCAAGATACCCCTAGTATCTGATGATATTATACCTGATATTGCGATTCTTGATCCTTTACTAACAAAATCTTGTCCTTCAAGAGTTTCTGCTGAAAGTGGAATTGATGTGTTAACTCACGTTTTAGAATCTTATGTTGCAACAGATTCAAATACTTTTACAGAAGCATTATCTGAAAAAGTATGTAAAATGGTATTCCAAGAATTAATCAATGTTGTTAAAGATGGAAATAATATAAAATCCCGTATGATTATGCATGAAGCATCTTGTTTGGCTGGAGTTGCATTTACAAACTCTGGATTAGGACTTAACCATGCTATGTCTCATATTTTGGGTGGAAAATTTCCAATACCTCATGGTAGAGCAAATGCATTATTAATGCCACAGATCATCAAACTCAACAAAAGAAACTCAGCTGATAAATATGCAAAAATAGCTGCTTTATTAGGATTTCCTTCATCAACAGATGAAGAAGGTGTGATTTCTCTTTTAGTTGGTGTTGAATACTTATGTAATACTATTCAATTAGAAAGATCTGTAACAGAATTTGGTATTTCTAAAGAGGATTATTTAGCGGCTATTCCAGAAATGGCTAAAGCTGCTTCAGTGGATCCTTGTATTAATACAAATCCTGTTAAACCAACAATACAAGAGATCGAAGAAATTTACAAAGCAATTTTATAAATTAGGATGAAAAAATGGGCTTAATTGAAAAAATATCAGCTGCTGGCGTCGTAGGTGCTGGTGGTGCTGGGTTTCCATCTCATGTTAAATACTCTGCAGAAACAGAATATTTTATTTTAAATGCAGCAGAATGTGAACCATTAATTCATAGTGATAAATATTTAATAAGAACTAGAGCTAAAGATATTGTTGATACAATGTTAATTATTGGAAAACATATGAAATGTTCTAAACTTATTATAGCTATGAAAAAAACATATACTAAAGAAATTGAAATCTTGAAACAAGCAATAGGATCTCATAATATTGAAATTCTACAAATGAATAGTTTCTATCCTGCTGGTGATGAACAAGTTATGATCTTAGAAGCAACAGGTAGACGTGTTCCTATAGGTAAATTACCTAAAGATATTGGTGTTGCAGTGTCAAATGTTGGTACTGTCTGTGATACTGCAGATGCTCTAAAGGATATACCAAAGACAAATAAAACTCTTTCCGTAATAGGGGATGTTAAAATTCCTTCTATTGTAGAAGCATCTATTGGGATGAAAGTTTCAGAATGTCTCGAAAAAGTTGGATTATTAAATTCTGAATTTTCTGTCATTATGGGTGGACCAATGATGGGAAAAATTTATAATTGTGAAGATATTGGAGATCTGACTATTACTAAAACAAGTAACTCTTTGATTGTTTTAGCTAAAGATCATTATCTCCTAAAACGTCAAAATACACCAGTTCAACATCTGATTAATCAGACAAACTCTGCTTGTATTCAATGTAGAATATGTACTGATCTATGTCCTAGATTTTTAATAGGACATCCTTTACACCCACATAAAGTTATGAGAAATATTGCCTTTGGTAATATTGAAGAAAATCCTGTTTTTGAAGAATCATTGCTCTGTTGTGAGTGTGGTGTTTGTGATATTGTATGTCCTATGCACCTATCTCCACGACGTATAAACCAACTAGCTAAAAGAACATTAGCAGGCAAAAAATTCCCGAAAGGAGAGTTGCGAGATCCTGAAATTCATAGAAGTCAGCGTTTGCTCCCAAGCTATCGCTTAGTTTATATGATAGATGTTAATCGTTACAAAGAACAAGTTCCTCAACAAACAGTGACTTTTACTCCTGATACCGTTTGGATTCCTCTAAAACAACACATAGGTAAAGAATCTGAATCTGTTGTGAAAGTAGGCGACACCGTCAAACAAGGTGATTTAATTGCACAAATAGCAACTAATGCTTTAGGTGCTAACATTCATGCTTCTATTTCTGGTAAAGTAACAGAAGTCACTAGTCAATATATATGTATAAAAAAATAAAAAGGATTGTATCATGAAATCTATAGCTATGATTGAATTCCGTAGTATTGCCAGAGGTATTAAAACAGCTGATATAATGATAAAAGCAGCTAATATTGTAATTCTCAGATCAACTACTATTTGTCCAGGTAAATACGTTGTTTTAGTAGGTGGGGACACATCTTCCGTTAAAGAAGCTCTTCAAGTCGGTTTAGAAAGTGGATCACCTTACATTGTGAGTCATACTGTTATTCCTAATATTGATCCTCAAGTTATTGAAGCAATAGAAGGATTTACAGAAATTTCTATGGGTGGAGCCATAGGAGTATTAGAATATTATGCTGTTATTGATGCTATTATTGGTGCCGATGAAGCTGTGAAAATATCTAATGTAAGTATTATCGAAATACGTATGGGCTTTGCTATTGGTGGTAAAGGATTTGTTGTTTTAACAGGAGACATTGATTCAGTTGAAGTCGCTGTTAAACATATAGAAGAGAAAGCTGCTGATACAGGTATGCTCATGGAAACTAGTGTGATACAAAATGTTTCTCCAGACTTATTGAAATTTTTAATATAAAACACTTAACAAAAATCATTAAAAACTCTTATCCTCTATCTTTTGAGTGTAAGAGTTTTTTTGAAATGTGATACAATATTGATATATTATCTACAAAGGAGTTTTGATGAAAAATTTTATAGCTAAAAACATTTTATTTATATTTAAAGTAATGATGGTACATGTAGTAACTGTGGGGTAGTTTTTTTAACATATTCGACTACAATCAACTATTTGAAATAGGAAATGTGAAATATTATATGCGTCCAGTAATGGGTGTATCCAGTCTATTGGGACTTATTCTAAACGCTGATATTATGAAAAGTGCAATAGATATAGGAGCGTTTGTAGTGATGTTTCTTTCACTTATCTGTATTTTTTTTGCTACACAAATTTATTGCAAAGATAAAATAAAGGCATGGTTATACTATGGTATCTATTACCTTGCATTAGCAGTATTTCCAACAATTTATAACTATATAAGTGATTCCTTATTACAAAGTTCTCTTTCTCTAATTATAAGTGGTATTCCTGTTTTTTTTATTTGGATATATATAAAAGTAACATCTATTAAAACATAACTGGGAACAGAAAATACTCCATGTTCAAACACAAAACAACTTTGGTAAATCTACGGAAGGATCTCTATACTTTAATAGACAAATAGGTATATGAGGATTACTTTTTGCCATGATTAGGTTTTTCCCCATTAATGATTCTAAATTTGTAGAAATTCCATTATTAAAAAATAGAAAGTACTAAATAAAATAAGATCACCTAATTTAGGTGATCTTATTTGTGTAATATAAATATATTTTAGGAGCTTGGATTTATGAACCATAGACCAGAAGCAGTTGTTCCACCACTTAATCTTATAGTCCCACTCACTCCATCAAAAGTTTCTATAATATAAGAGAATTTTTGATTATCTTGTATGAGTTCATATCTACCATTGTTAGCATCTATAACTTCTTCAAATGTATATTTAGAAATAAGTATTCCATCAGGATCTGTTCTCTCAATTTTTTCCCCATCTGAACTAAATGTGCCAAGTAAGTCTGTGAGAGTACTATTATTATAGACACTTTTGTTTGCAACTTTTTCTAAAAAATTATCTTTTGCAGTAGAGCATGCTCCTAAAAATAATATTAAGTTTAATATTAGTAATTTAGATAACATATATACGCTCCTATTTAATATTAGAAAACTGTTTTTAGAAATAAAAAATTGACTAATAATAATATACCTTTGAATAACATAGTTCCTATTAGGAGTTATCTTATAAAAAACAATTAAACCTAAATATTCTAAGGTATTATTATATGATAATTAAATATAAATTGCAAATATTTTTTGTTATAAATTTGTTTTTGAATCTTATTATGACTATTATTAAAATAATAAAGGAGTTATTTATGAAAAATAATAAACAATCTAATTTTATAGCTATATTTGGTGTATTTATATTATCATTAGGTGTTGCAATTGCATGTTCTACAACAGGAGAGGATGATAAGGATGAAATTGCGTCAGAAATTGAAATTTTAGAAGAAATAGTATTAGATCAATTTAAAGAAAACTTTGTTGGTACCTATACAGCGGAAGCAACAGCACAACTTGATTATCATGGGAAGAGTTTGATTTTTAATAATAATGGACTTGTACATACTTCTACAAGTGTAGGATCTCCACTCTATATTGATATTATGATAAATGGAGATCCAGGGGCATCAACAATTACACGTATATTCTTTACAGAAGGTGAGGTGGAGTATGAATCTTACACTCAAAAAGTAACAGCAGTAACTTCTACTAATGTATTGATTCAAAATCCAGTGATGTTTGCTACTGGAGATACAATTGAAGGTGGAGATATAATTGAATTGATTATTAATCCTGATACAGGAGATTTAACCTTTGGTGGAGTTAAAATAGCTACTAAAAATTAATTAAAATACCAAAAAATATTAAAAAATAAAAAGTTACTCTGAGTAAAAATAGAGTAGCTTTTTATTTTTTAATACTATTTTAGTGAAACTAAAGTTGAATACTTGCAATATAAAATATATGTGTTATAATATATTTCGTTTTGGAGGTTCAGAATGAAAGTTATTATAACAAAAAATCATGCAGAAAGTTGTCAAAAAACAGCTGAAATAATGGCAGATATTATTAGTAATCAGACAAAACCTGTATTAGGTTTAGCTACTGGTGGTACGGCGGAACAAGTATATGCAGAATTAGTACAAATGTATCAATCTAAAAAAGTTAGCTTCAAAAATGTTGCTACTGTCAATTTAGATGAGTATGTGGGATTAGCTCCAGATCATGATCAAAGCTATCGTTATTTTATGAATTTTCATTTAT
>CAMQSH010000123.1 GCA_947036575.1 uncultured Brevinema sp.
AATTACTTGGAACTGCCAAAATTAATGCTTTCATTCGTGTTAGCTTATAAGATATATTTATTTATATAATACAAAAACCCCCATATTATGGGGGTTTTTCTTTTTATGAATTGATTATAAAATTATGATACTAATAAATTCTGGATTATAGGGAAGATCCCAGAAACAGAAAGAGCACAGTAGAATAAAAGTAAAGCCATAATACTATTAAAAGCTTTTTGATGCTTAAGAATAAAAGGATGAAGTAAGGATCCAAAAGCAGACCAAGTAACAAGAGCTGAAAACATAGAAAAATTCATTACACAGATCATAAATAATATAGGCAACATATTATCAAAGTAAGGAAATCCATAAGTAGAAAAAATAGTAATAGTGAATAAAATAGATTTTGGATTGATAAATTGGAAAAAATAAGCACTAATAAACATTTTTTTATTTATAACAGTATCTGTGGGAGTAGATTCTTTATCAGCACTAGAACTTTTATATACTACCCATGCTAGATATGTGAGGTAGAGAGTTCCTATAATACGCATAACGCCTTGAATAGCAGGAATGAATGTAAATAGAACACCATTAAGGTATGCTAAAATAAATAAAAGAGTTAGATGCCCTAATCCAGCACCAAGAATAAATATGAAACTTTTTTTAAATCCATATTTTTGTCCTACTGTCATACTCATGATATTATTAGGACCAGGAGAAAAAGCAGAAGATAGTGTAATCGTTAAAAAAGCAGCGAAAGGATATGTCATGTAAACCTCTTAGTATATGGATAAATTAGGTATTAATTTTTTGGACACTTTTATTTGCAAATATGATCTGTGATTGATGAGATGATATTTTAGCCGAAGGCTTTCATGAGAGATATGGGGTCTAAGATTACATAGGCACAGTAAAGAAGAACTAAGGCTATTGTAATATTAAATACTTTTTCATTGTTTTTAACAAAATTATTTAATAAGGAGCCAAAGCTAGCCCATGTGCATAGAGAGATACTTGTTAAAAAAACTAGAGTTAAAATCAACAATCCTATACGTTGAGGATCTTGAAAATAGGGGAAGGCAAAAGTTGATAGAATTGTAATCCCAAATAAAACAGCTTTGGGATTGATAAATTGAAGATAAATTCCTGTAATAAATAATTTGTCTTCATCTATAAAATTACTTGATTTAGATTTTGAGTTTGAAGAACTATGATATATTTTCCATGCCATATAACTGAGATATAGCGCACCTAAAACACCCATAATATATTTAATAGCAGGTATGTACTTATAAAGAACAGCGTTAAGGAGTGCTAATAAGACAAGTAAACTACAATAACCAAGTAATGCTCCAGCAATATATTTTAAGGTTTTTTTAAAGCCTAATTTTTGTCCTAAAGTCATACACAGAATATTATTAGGACCAGGAGTGAAAATAGCAGAAAGTGCTAAACTAAGAAAAGCTGTAAAAGGGTAAGCCATTTAAATTCCTCCTAATTAATATGCGGACACTTTGTTAATATATAATGCTATATATTTTTGAAACAGATCATAGCTTTTTTTTTCAGCATCTTCTATTTCTGTAAGTATTCTAGAATGTTTGTTGTCATTTAACAGGTCGATCTGTTCTAATATTTCTTCTTGATAATCAGGGAATTCTTTATCAAATACTTTGTTGGTATCTTTTAATTGAGCTTTTAATTCTTTTTCTTTTTTTTTGTTTAATTTTTGATATTCTTTGTTCAGAGCCTTTAACTCTTTGATTTCTCGCTTACTAATATCTGGATCGCCCATCTTTGTGATGTTTTGTTCTCTAATTTTTAAAGAATCAGTTTTTAAGGTATCAATAGTCGTCATGATTTTGTTAGTTAATGTAGTATGATCATCTTGTTTTTGTTGAATTTGATTGCTTAAAATAGTAATATCTTTACTGACAATAGCGTCAATTTGTTTTATGTTTTTATCTACAGAACTTGCTAAATTGTTGTGAAGATCTGTTTCTTCTGCAAGATAATCAGTATCTGTGCTCACAAGATTACTAATGATAGTATTAATTTCTGTTTGGATCTTTTTTTGTTCTATAGCTTGATCTTGAATAGCTTGATTTTTTGCATCAGCAGCAGCACTTGATGCGATCATTCCTATAAGACCAACAGCTGCCATCGTAGCACCAACTGCTGTCCCTACATCATCTCTCTCTCTATAATAAGACGGTCTATATCTTTTGTCATGGTAAGAAGGTCTATACGATGGTCTATGATAAGAGGGACGATAAGAAGGTCTATAATAAGAAGGTCTGTAATAGCGTGAAGAGGAAGCTGCTGTGATCATTAATCCTGAAGTCATCATTGTAAGCATAGCCACTTGTGTACCAGTTACGGAGGAAGATCTTTGTTGTGCAGGGATGATTTTGGAAGCATCTAATCTTCCTAATAGTCTTTGTATTTTTAAAGACTCTGCTGTAATATCTCTTGTGTCTATATAAGCCGCAAATATAGGAGAAGAGATTATACTAAGAGAAATAAATAAAGATATAAAACAATGTGTAATTTTTTTCATATTAATGTACCCATCCAAAACTTAATGTGCCATATAAGGCATTTTTCCAATGATTAATATCATATCTAAGATTATCTGTATTACTCATATAACGATAACTCATTCCAGCACTGATAACAAAAGATCTGAACACATGCCAATCAAAATGTATAGAGGGAGTAATAACAAAATGTAAACGATAATCATCCCAAGTTTGTGTAGAGCCAAGACCTAGTACTGTAAATATCCTAAAGCCAAATTTTTTCCACACACTTTTATAACCAAGTACAAAACCTCCATAGTACAATTGAAAGTCATCTTTGATAAAATTATTTTCTGATTCATAAGGATAACTACCATATACCCCTATTCCAACAGCAATTCCTAAAAGAGAAATACCCATAGAAATTCCACCAATAGTAAAAAAATCACCGTTCAAAGCGCCTAGGTGCTGATCATAAGTAGTCCAACCACCCAGAATAGGATTGGAAAAAGCTTTTTTTTGTGAAGATTCTTCTGCATAAGAGATCGTGGATAAGGTAAATATACTTATTAATAATAACATTTTTTTTAACATAAATGTTTCCCCCCTTTACTTTGTTATTATTATACAATATTTTTCTTATATAATCAATATAGCCTTATTATATTTACAAGCTTATCAAGCCTTCTAAAAGAAATTACCCTCTAGGATTGAAAATAAATAAGATATATATTATAATAGGATACAATAAAAACAGGTATCTTTATATGAAAAAACCACATATTTTTATTTCTTATACAAATACAGGAGCAGGTCATAGTACGCCAGCGTTAGCAATTGCCCAACGTATTGAAGAAATGCATCCAAATAGATTTGAAATTACTACGAGTAATTTCTTTGAAGATGCTGGAGAAATAACATTCAATAGATATATTGAAAATTCTTGGAATTTTTTACTTAAAAATCCAAGAATCACACAAGTTGTAATAACAACAGGTAAATTATTATATTTTCTTGCCCCTTATTACATGAGAGTCTTACAACCTAAAGCACGTCATAGCTCTATGAAATATATTAAAAATATCAATCCCGATATTATTTTTACAACTCATTTTTTTACACAAACAGTGGCAATAGATGCTTGTCAAAAATTTTCTATGGATTGTCCTTTGATAGCTTTAAACCCCGATACTTTTGAAACATTTCCTCAATGGGATAGAAGGGGAGAAACTTTTTTAGTTTGTTCGGAATTAGCTAAAAAATCAGCACTTCAATATGGACACAAAGAATCTACGATAAAAATTGTCCCTCAAGCATTACGTAAAGAATTTTATGCAGTAGAAAAAAAAGATCCCAAAGAGTTACGAAATCAATATAATCTTAGACCAGATGTATTTACTATTTTAATGAGTGACGGTGGACAGGGTATTGGTAAGATGTATAAAAGTATCTGTGCTTTACTCAAAATGAGTATTCCACTTAATATTATTGCTATTTGTGGTAAAAATGAAAAATTGTATAAAAATTTATTAAAATTACAACAAAAAACAATAGCAAAAAATTCTTCTATTCAATTTTTAATTATGGGATTTGCAGATAGTATGACACCTTTTATGCAGATGAGCGATCTCTTTATCGGTAAAAGTGGACCTGCTACTATGGTAGAATGTTTAAAAATAGATCTTCCTGTATTGGTTGTTTTTTCTGCTAATTCCGCAGAAAGAAAAACAGCTAACTTTTTTATAGAAAAAGAAGTAGCTTTATCTTGTATGAGTTCTTTTTTGTTACCAAAAAAATTAGAGCAAATCATTAATAACCCTGATATACTCAATAATATAAAAACAAAATTAAAAAACTTAGATTTTTTTCAAGATGGTAGTACTATCATTGCCGAGATAATAGTAGATACTTTGGACAAACAAAACAGATAATAGTCAAAACCCTATCTCATTTAGATAGGGTTTTTTAGAAGGGAATATGAAACAATTTTTTAAGCACGATTTAGATTTTTTTAATGATCTTATTTATTTTTTTAAAAAATACGAAAACTCTCTACAAGGTGAAATTCAATTATCACTAACAAGTACCACCAAAGAAATGTTTGAACAAGCAGTTTATTGTTTTTTAACACCAGCTACTAAATCTGATTCTTCAGATCTTACACATAAAGAATTATTCACAGATGATTTTTTTTATAAAGCTAGTTTAGAAGAATTAACATATTGTTTAAGAAAGCCCCCTTATATTCGATTTCATAATCAAAAAGCAGCACGATTGTTATTGTGGCAGCAAAATGGAATGGATCACATACAATCGATGTTACTCTTTGATAACGCTAGAGATAAGCGTCAATATTTGGTCAATAATGTTAAAGGAATGAATTTTAAAGAGGCTACACATTTTCTTAGAAATGTAGGATGTAGTGAAGATTTGGTGATTTTAGATAGGCATATAATTAATTTTATGAAAGATGTTTATATCCTATCCGAAAAAGATGATATGAGTAAATTGTCAAAAAATTATCTAGTATGGGAAAAACTATTTGTAGATTTTATCAATAGTCCTCTTTGGATTGATTCTATTGGTAAAAGCACTATTCCTAGAGCTGATTTTGCGATTTGGGCATCTCGTGTCAAAAAGGCAGATTCTAGTATCAGCTATGAAAGAATTTTAATGTTAAGATAACACAAATAGGGAGAATCATGAATAATCTTACAAATATTTTGATGTCTCATGCATCGACAAAACGTTTTCCTAAAGAAGTTTACCCTACACGTATTTATAATTTATTAAAAGAACAAGGCTATGATCCTGACTTATTAAAATATATCCATATTACAGGATCTAAGGGCAAGGGATCTCTAGCTTTTACCTCTTTTGAATTATTAAAAAAAAGTGGTATCAAAACAGGGCTTTTTATTTCCCCTCATATTTTTGATATTAGAGAGCGTTTTATCACAGAACAGGGGATGATCTCCGAAGAAGAATTACTCAATCTTATGAATAAATTTACGGAGTTATTTCAAAATAATGATCTTCATTTTTTTGAGATTTGCTTGTTTTTGGCGGTGGTTTATTTTTTGGATACAAAATGTGAATATGCCGTATTGGAAGTAGGGGTAGGAGGACGCTTTGATCCTACTAATTTTTGTCGTCCTGAAGTTTCTTTATTAGGGCATATTTCTATAGAACACAAAGATTTTCTCGGTAATACCATAGAAGAGATCGCTTATGATAAAGCGGGTATTATTAAAAAAGATATTATGGCTTTGAGTGTGAATCAAAATCCTGTGGTCAAAAAAATCTTAGAAGAGCAGGGT
>CAMQSH010000124.1 GCA_947036575.1 uncultured Brevinema sp.
GGGAATTCGAAGTCAACTTGCAAGCACATAGGTATATCCAAGATTCTCAAATAGAGTTGCACGAAGAGAATGTTACTCAACTTTTCAGTTGATTTTGTAACCATACCTTGATAAGAACTATATTAAAGACTAATTCTTTAAATGTCGAATTCCAGTTTGCTGTACACAGTTTGTACACTATCTGTACACAGTTATTTTATACTATTATTATAGCACTAAAACCTGTATTTGTCAAGGTTTGTAGCTATTTAATTTGTGTGCTTATCCACTCTTTATATTTCCTCATGTTTTCGCGAATATCAGCACATTCTTTTGGGGAATATATTGTTGTACTATCGTGTGAAAGATCATTACGTTTTTTTAAAATATCAATTCGATATTCCTCATGTGTAAATAACCCAGATATATTTTTTATTTCAAGAACTTTGTGAAATACTCTTGATATTTTATCAGAATCTAGCAATCTTTGTTCTAAACTTTGGTTTAGAACACTTTTAGATGTTTCTTTAATACCTTTAATTTTTTTATCTGTATTGTCTTGATATTCTGTTAATAATTTAAGACAATACTTATTAGTTGTTTCACAATCTATAGAATCTTTTATAAAATTTTTCAGTATTAAATCATTATCAGCAACATAATTAATCAAATGATTACGCATGCTAGATGGTGTCTCAAAACGTACTATTGTTTTATCAATAAGCATCTGAAGTTTTTCAATCAACGAATCTCCATCTCTTGGAGCTGTATAGACACCCTCTAATGCAGAATTTTGCATTACTTCTTTTATCCTAGCAACACCATCTCCAGAATAAAATAAAACATCTGCTAAAATATCGTTTTCTCTAAAAAATTTAATAACATCAGTACCTGTTGAGCCATCATCCAATTTCAAATCTGTTAAGATCAAATGAAAAGTATGTATTTGATCTTTTAAATTTTCTAATTGTGCAGTATTTGGAAAACATGTTATTTTTGGAGTGAAATGCCTATTGGTTATTTTTTCCTCAACATCTGATTTTATACTGTTTAACCAGTCTTCATTATCTTCAAACCATAAAATATTAAATTCAATTCCCATATTTAATCCTCATTTTAATTGCAAATCCTTTTTCTCTATTTTCAACTTCTATTGTTCCATTAAGATCTTCCAGTGTTTTTTTTGCACTGGCAAGTCCTATACCTGTACCATCTGTTGTTGTAAATCCTAATTCAAAAATATCATTAGGATCAGTGATTGACTTATCTAACCCATGTCCGTCATCTATAAATGAAATTTCTACAAAGCCATCTATTTCTAAAAAGTCTATAGATATATTTTTAGCATGTGCTTTAATAGAGTTATTAATAATATTTTCAATCATCATATTAAATTTAATAAGATTGATTTCAAGACGATGATCAAAATTTTTCTCTGTTGAAAATTGTATTTTTAATAAATTTCCAATCTTAGGCATATAAAAATCTGTAATATATTGACTAAGATAATCATAGATGTGTACTGTTTGTATTTTTTTTGTAATATCATAGTCTGCTGAAAAAACAAAATTATATAAAGTGTTAATTTCTTTAGATAATCTGTGTATTGTAAATACCTGTTCATTTAATTTTTTATTAATAATATTTTCTTTTTTTAATATCTTGAGGATATGCTTGGTATTATTATTAATAGTGTGAGCAATATTATTTATTAAATGTAGTGACTCTATGGCATTATCATGAGTCGGTGTTTTAAGAACCTTCAAAAAATGTGCTTGTTTCTTAACTATATTAAATTCTTTTTCTGTTTGTTCTAGTTTCTCTGTAGTTTGATCCCTTTGTTGAACTAGTTCAAATCTTTCTTTCTCTAATGTCTGATTTTGTTTAATGAGTTTGTTTGCAAATGTTTCAAGTTTGGCATTCATTGTATTTGGTAAATAACCATGGAGCTCTTCTATCATTTTACTTGTTGAATGGTCTTGTTGATGATGTATTATATCTAATAACTCGGTATTAGGTGTAATTGATAAAATATCTCCATTTTTTTGATAATCTACCATATATTTAACTAATTCTTGAGCAATATTTTTTGGTTGTAATTCATCTTGTCCACCCGCGTTAGTAGGATCACCCCATTTTATAAGATGAACCACATATTTTTCTAATACCTTATGAACATGACTCATATAAAATTTTTCTAATTCATCATATGTAGGAGTCCTAACAAATCCCCCATCTCGGCTAGAGGTCTCCCTAAAGTCAGTGTTTTCACCTATAATATTAATCTTACCCATTATTTCTCTCGTCCCAAGAAATCTATTATATCCTTGGGATTTCCTACGATCAATAGCAAACATATCTTGCCCAGGTTCTCCATAAGGCATAATTCTAAATCCATTTTTGTATACAAAAATAGAACCAAAATCTATAGGACTTACTTCCATAATTTTTCTAAATTTTATTTTTGCAGATCTATTTAGATAATAAATCTCAGCATAGATGTTTTTTAGGTAAGGATGTGGATTTTTTTGTTCAATGGTAAATAAGGATATACCTCTATCATCCATCGAGGTAGTTATCTTCTCACCGTCTTCAGAGATTTTTACCGATATTTTAGTAGTTTTTAGATTTAATTCATCAAATATATAATTATTTATTTTTCCTATTATCTTGTTTTGTTCTTTTTGCTCTTTTTTATCTTTTTCCTCTTCTTCTTTACAAAAAATATAAATTTCAAAAACATCCTCTGACAAATTTGTTTCAACTCCAGCATGGGGAGAAATTAACTTGGCTAAAGCTTTTTTTAAATCCATAATTTGAATTCTATCCCAAGATTCTCTTAATTCCGTAATGTGTAATTCTGTGCCTTGTTGAGCTAAATCATTAGTTTGTTTGTATTCTACAGGGATTTTAACAAATTCTTCCGTATCATCTTGCTCGAATTTGTCCCAATTTACATAAAGAACTTCATTACTAAGAGCATCTTTCTTTTTACTTTTTAACTCAAGGTGCTTTCCTAGTCTATCACAAGCAAACCTTCCTACTCCTTTAGCTCCAGCATAAGTTCTTTGGTGAGTAATTATATTGTCTATATGGGGTTGAGTAAGTCTATTTTTTTTTTCAGAATATGCTACAAAAAGCCATTTATTTTCCAAATCATCTTTACTCATCCCATAGCCATTATCAACTATTCGAATTGATGGAGCATCATTATAAATATTTTCAAAGGTAATATCAACACGGGTAGCACCTGCATCATAAGAATTTTTAACCAATTCAAAAATAGCTATGATTTTATTTGTAATTAATTCTCTGCCTATAATGTTTTTTAAATTAGAACTTATTTTAAATAATAAATTTTCCACTATTCTGTCTCCATAAATTTAATTAATGCAAGTCCTACTTGTTCTGCAAATAAAGGAGGGATTGCATTTCCTACTTGAGTATATCTAGGAACATCTACTTTCCTCAAAGTACCTCCAGTCGTATACTTTCCTTTGAAATGATACCAATCAGGAAAAGATTGTATACGAGCAGACTCTCTTACTGTTAATACTCTGGGTTCTATATAATGTAGATAGTCATCTGGATGAGAGGTAATTGTATTACAAGGATTATCTGGAGTTAAGATAGTTATTCCTCTTCGCTTAAATCCTTCTATATCTACATTTTTTGTAGATAAACGTTTTCCATGAGTACATTCACTATAGATTTTTTTAAATAATTGTACAGTTTCTACTCTATGTTTAGTAAATCTATGGCTATTTGGTATACTTGTATCTTTTGAACCTTTTCTCATTAATTTTTGATAATTTGATGTGATTTCACCACAATATCCTGATAAAAATCCCTTACTATCAGGGCATTCAACAGATTGATTGTTTTGTAATAAGTCTCCTATAGCATCATGAACAAAATTATATGGAGAAATGTTTTTCATTTTAAAGAAGTCTTCTTTTTGGGCATTTAATATATCAAAAAATATAGAAGATTTTTGTTTTAATGATCCAATAAGGATAAATCTCTTTCTTTTTTGAGGAATTCCATATTCAGATAAGTCTAAAACTTTAGAAGAAATATCATATCCTATTTTTCTTAACTCTTCAATAATATATGTAGACATTGGTAAAGTTTTTTGTTTATTCTCTTGAATAAATCCAACTGTAAACCCTTGCACATTCTCAAAAAATAAATATAAAGGTTTAACAAGCTTAATAAATTCTATATATGAATAAACTAATTGATTTCTAAAATCACTTTGGTTACGCTGACCAGCCATAGAAAACCCTTGACATGGAGGTCCTCCAACAACTAGTGGAATAGAAGTGGATATAGCTTTTAATTCATTTTGGTACTGTTGTAACACTGTATTGATATCATGATTTTGAATAGGTAGCCAATCTGCCCATTCAAAATGTTTTTTATTATGAATAAGATTGTGTTGTAGTGTTTCAAAAGCATCTGTGTTTTTTTCAATGGCAAAAACACCTTTCCAACCAGAATTATATAATCCTAAAGATAATCCACCACATCCTGCAAATATATCAATATATTGATATTTCATATATCACCCTTAATTATTTTGTTGATTTAAATATATTATATACATATTTACAGTTTAATATCCACTATTTTTAAGATTATTCTATAAAAACTCTATAGTCTTATGGTTATGTTATAAATTTTTAATTTTACTTTGTTATATCCTATAGAACAAAAAAAAGCCCACACCCATACGGGTGCGAGCGGTGACTGCCACTAAATCTTAGTGATGGGCTTTTATTTTTTGTCTAGCTTTTCAAATTATTCCATAAATACTCCGTAGCTTTTTGGGTTTGTTTAGGGTTAGAAGCTATATAGTACTGAGAAGTTGTTTTTATATTATCATGTCCTAGTAATTTTTGGGCTGAATAAATATCGCTTGTTCCTTCTAAAACATTTGTAGCCGCTGTATGCCTAAATAGATATAAAATATAATATTCAGGTAAATCTAACTCCTCCCTAAGTCTTTTAGCTCTGCATAAGACAATAGTGTCGATCACACGGTGATCTTGCTATTCTCTAAACTTTTTACCATAAAAATCTTTATGCTGTATACTTCCTATAAAAATACACCCATTTGTCAAACCATTACTTTTTAAAAGTTGCATTAAGGAATTTAATAACTCTTTATCAACTGTAATTATTTTTTCGTCCTTGACCTTGTTCATATAAATTGTTATTGTGTTATCCTTAAAATTCAAATCCTTAATAAGTAAGTTTTATAATTTCATTAGGTCGAGAGCCAGTTGTATATAAAGTAAGGATATAATAATAAAAATCCATATCTCCTTTGTCTTCACAATACTTTAACATTTTTAACAAGTCCTCTTTTGGAATGATTCTATTTTTACGTTTTTGTTTAGGTGGGCTCATAAAATCCAGCCTATTAAATTCTTGGTGGCTTATATATTCCTTTTTTATACAAATTCTTAAAAATGCCTTAAGATGTGTAATCATCTTAGCAGAATAAGAGCGAGAATACTTACTTAAAAGATATTTCTGAAATGATCCTATGTCTTTTTGAGTAATTGTGTTCCAATCAAATTTACAGAGTTTTAAGTGTTTAAAAAGAGTCTATTTCTCTTTAAGATTAGCCTCCGATATGCATTGTAATATAGCATAATCTATATATTCCTCTGTTGCCTGATGAAAGGTAGCTACTATGCTTTTTAACGAAAACCATCTGAGAATCTATTTTAATGTAAACTCTGT
>CAMQSH010000125.1 GCA_947036575.1 uncultured Brevinema sp.
TTCTATTTTTCTTTACGAACAATATCTTTAACTTTCATCAAACGAGCAAGATTAGATCTATCCATTTCATCAAGTTTCATTACAATAAAACGAATAACTTCTTGTGTACGAGGAATCAAGCGATACTCAAGAGCATTCACTCTTCTTCTTGTT
Organism: uncultured Brevinema sp.; assembly: GCA_947036575.1. Taxonomy (GTDB): domain Bacteria; phylum Spirochaetota; class Brevinematia; order Brevinematales; family Brevinemataceae; genus Brevinema_A. The sequence continues at coordinate 154 of CAMQSH010000125.1, forward strand.
TTTTCAATTTCAATAGCTAATAGTTCAACAAGTTTTTCCATTTCAGCTAATTCAATCAATTTTTGTACAACATCAGAAAAAATATCTAACGCAGAGTCAACTTCTGCAGAAGTACCCACTAATCCATACTCGTGTAAAGAACCCTTTTGTTCAAATTCGAACTCAGGGGAAAGTACACCAAGAGTGTTTTTTATGTTTGCTTTTAATAAAATTTCAGCACTAGACGCTTCAAAAACCATGTTAGCTGTTGCGCTATCCATTACACCACGAGCAATCATAAAATAAGAATACGCTTTTTTTAATTCCATTTCTGTATGTTCACGTAGTTCTTTGACTACATGAACTTTTTCAAGAAATAATTTTGTTAAAGCATCTTGCTTATCTTTTAATAATTTATGCCCTCGTGTAGCGGTACGTAATTTAGCCTTTTGGGTTTGAAGCTCCATTCTGTTAGGACTAGCTTGAACCATGAGAGCCTCCTATTTACCAGCTTTATCAAGGTATTTTTGTAAATACTTTTCTTTGTATTCTTGACGAACACGCTTGAGTTCTGCAAGTGGTAATTCAGCCATTAATTCATATCCGATATTCAAGGTATCTTCTATAATTTCACGGTTTTCAGTTTCCCCTTGTGCAACAAATCTACGCTCATAACCTTCAACAAAAGCAGCGAATTTTTGATCATCTGGAGTCAATGCTCCCTCACCTAAAATTGCTTCAAGTTCTTTTGCTTCTTTACCACGAGCATAAGCCGCGAAAAGTTGGTTTGAAAAGTCAGCATGATCTTCTCTAGTTTTGTTTTTACCAATACCCTTATCTCTAAGACGAGAAAGTGATGGTAGAACATCAACAGGTGGATAAATACCTTTCGCATGTAAAGCACGAGAAAGAATAATTTGACCCTCTGTGATATATCCTGTTAAGTCAGGAATTGGGTGAGTTTTGTCGTCTTCAGGCATAGAAAGAATAGGTAACATTGTTACAGATCCTGTTCTACCGTTAACTTTTCCAGCTCTTTCATAAAGTGTTGCTAAGTCAGTATATAGATACCCTGGGTAACCACGACGTCCTGGAACTTCTTTACGAGCAGCGGAAATCTCACGAAGAGCTTCAGCATAGTTAGTCATATCTGTTAAGATAACAAGAATATGCATATCATGTTCAAATGCTAAGTATTCAGCAGTAGTCAACGCCATACGAGGTGTTGAGATACGTTCAATAGACGGATCATCAGCAAGGTTAATAAACATAACTGTTCTTTCGATAGCACCTGTTTTACGAAGATCTTCCATAAAGAAGTCAGCTTCTTCATAGGTTACACCCATCGCAGCAAATACAACCGCAAAGTTATCACCATCTTTAAGAGTTTTAGCTTGACGAGCAATTTGAGCAGCAAGTTGTGAGTGTGGTAAACCAGAACCTGAGAAAATAGGTAATTTTTGACCACGAACAAGAGGGCTCATTCCATCAATAGAAGAAATGCCTGTTTGAATAAATTCATCGGGAAAGTCTCTACTAAATGGATTAATGGAAGCACCATTAATATCTAAATATTTATCAGGAATTAATTCTGGAGCATTATCTTTTGGTTTTCCTGATCCGTCAAAAATACGACCTAACATATCTGCAGAAACAGGAATAGAAAGTGTTTTTCCTAAAAATGTTACTTTTGTATTAGCTACGTCAATACCTGAAGTACCTTCAAAAATTTGAACAAGAGCTCTATCAGTTTGTGTTTCTAACACTTTACCATTTCTTCTTGTTCCATCTGATAATTCAATTTCTACGAGTTCTTCATATTTAACATTAGCAACTTTTTCAACAATAACAAGAGGGCCTTCAACCCCACGAATAGTACGGTATTCTTTAAGCATTATTGCCTCCCACATTTAAGGTTGAAAATTCATTTTTAATTTCACTTTCAAATGATTTAAAGTATTCCGCAAACTCAGATGTTGGTACATATTTCATATCTGCATATTTTGCATTACAAGCTAACGCTTCGATTTTTGCAAATGATACACCAGCATGAATTGCTTCTACGCCTTGTTTATACATAGTAAGAATAACGTTAAGCATAGCTTTTTGTTTTTCTATTGGGGTATAAGTATCAACTTCATGGAAGGAGTTTTGATGTAAGAAATCCTCACGAATTTGTTTTGAGGTGTGAAGGATCAAACGTTGTTCGCGTGTTAATGAATCAATACCAACAAGTCTTACGATCTCTTTAAGGTCAGCTTCTTCTTTAAGAAGACGCATTCCTAATGCTCTCATTTCTGCCCATTCTTCACCAATATTAATACGCCAGAATTCTGTTAATTGAGGCACATACTGGGAATAACTTTGTAACCAGTCAATAGCTGGGAAATGTCTTTGATAAGCAAGAGAAGAACTCAAAGCCCAGAATACTTTTACAACACGAAGTGTGTTTTGTGTTACAGGTTCGGAGAAATCTCCTCCAGGAGGGGAAACCGCACCAATAACTGAAACGGAAGCTTCTCTTGTTTCTGTACCTAAAAGATGTACCATTCCAGCACGTTCGTAGAAAGTAGCTAGTTTGGAACCTAGGTAAGCAGGATAACCTTCTTCACCAGGCATTTCTTCAAGACGTCCACTCATCTCACGAAGAGCTTCCGCCCAACGAGATGTTGAGTCAGCCATAATAGCAACATGATAACCTTGATCTCTGAAATATTCAGCAAGGGTAATTCCTGTATAGATAGAAGCTTCACGAGCAGCCACAGGCATATTAGAAGTATTCGCAATAAGAACTGTTCTATCCATCAATGGTTTACCAGATTTTGGATCGATCAATTCAGGGAATTCTTTTAACACGTCTGTCATTTCGTTACCACGTTCACCACAACCAACATAAACAACAACTTCAGCTTCAGACCATTTTGCTAATTGGTGTTGTGTTACTGTTTTTCCAGCTCCGAAAGGACCAGGAATAGCAGCTGTTCCACCTTTGACTAATGGGAAGAAAGTATCAATAACTCTTTGTCCTGTCATCATTTGTGTACGAGGTGGTAATTTTTGTTTAACTGGGCGAGGAATACGCACAGGCCAGAAATGAGCTAATTTAACTTCAACATCTTGTCCTGTAACAGTATCTGCCACAACAGCAACAACTTCAGTAACATTAAAAGATCCAGATTGGATGGATTTAATAGTACCTTTTACTCCATGAGGAACAAGAGTTCTTGACTGAATTAATTCTGTTTCTTGAACAGTTCCGATAATATCTCCTGCTTCAACACTGTCTCCAGATTTTACAGTTGCTGTAAAATCCCATTTTTTTGCATAATCTAATGCTGGCACATCAATACCACGTGCAATATAAATAGATCCTGAAGCTTTTTCAATAGCTTCTAGAGGACGTTGAATTCCATCAAAGAAATTACCAATAAGCCCTGGTCCTAATTCTACTGACAATGGTTTTTCTGTAGATACCACTGGTTCCCCAGGTCCTACACCAGATGTTTCTTCATAGACTTGAACATAAGCATTATCACCATCAAGACGAATAATCTCTCCGATAAGTTGCAAATCTCCAACTTTAACCATGTCAAACATTTTTGTTCCTGTCATTCCACTAGCGATAACGAGAGGTCCTGTGACTTTAACTATTTGTCCCTGTTTTTTCATTTAACTTCCTCCCTTTTGGGCAAAAATATCTATGCCTATAGCTCTTGTTACTTGAGCTCCTAGTCTTTGAAGTGCAATACTTGTATCTCCAGTTGTTCCTGGGATAGGAGTAATTGCGACTCCTCTGTATTGATCATTCATTGAAGAAACAATATCTAATACTGGTTCAGCAAGAGTTTCTTCGACAAAGATAATCCCAAAAGTACCTTGTTCTACAATCTTTTGTAGTGTTTCTGCTAATTCAGCAGAAGTTTCGACTTCAAAAGATTCTGCACCGATAGAGCGGAAAGGTAATACTGTATCAGGGCTACCAATGACGGCAATTTTTTTATACTCTGACATTTCTTACCCTCTCTTTAATCTCTTCTGTGCTCATATTATTGATTTTTCCAATAATGATTAATTTTAAGTTTTTGATTTCTATTTGCATAGAACGTAATGATTCTTCGATAACAGCAGGTCCTGAACTTTGATAGTCAAAATCAGATGCACAATCTAAAAGATATTCATCAATTTGTTTTTCTAAAATAGTACAAGATTTGTGCGTTACCCAGTAATTAATACCAGAACTTAAAACTTCACCATAAGCAGAGTCTTTCATCAAGTCTGCTGTTTCTTCACCAGAAATATTAGCATAATCAACAAAGAATTCTGCAGACATGTATCCGCCAGCAATTACAATTTCTGCTATTTGATCTCTTTCGAGATTCATTTTTTTAGCACGAAAAATATTTTTGATGTTTTCACAGTCTATTTCTTTTTTATAAAGATCAACAAGCCCTTTATAAAAGTTTGATTCAAAAGAATTAGCTTCTTGTAATATTTGTAAACGATAAGCATAATAAGCTCTGTCCAATAAAAAGTCTACTTTTCTTACAGAATCTTTATCCGCTAATTCCATTATAGCCTTAGCAACAAGAGTAGGTAATTCGTTCCACAGCTCATGTTCAACAATACCAAACATTCTTTCAGGGGTAATAGTACCCTCTTCAGATAGTTGTTCCCAAGAAAGGGTTTTTTGAGATAATTTAGCTTTATAACATAATTTTAAATTATTCAAATCAACTTTTAATGAATGTACGTGCATTACAATAGGACATGGAGAAATTTCTTTTATAGTCTGAAATTTTTGTTGATAATATTCATCAAAAATAACAGAAAACTCTTTTAAGGTACGGCCTTGAAATAAAGGACCATACACTGTGTCTTCTAAAGATTTTAATAAAGAATCAGCATTTACAGTTTCTGCAAATGAAGTGAAATCGTTATTAGTTAGGGCGTGAACTTTTTCTGATCGAAGGAGTCCACTTAAGTATCCCCAGCTCTCCATAGTTACCCCCTAAAAAGTGTATCTGCTATAGGTTTTTCGGTGCTTTCACGTAAGAGAGAAAACAAAGTATCAATAGTAATATTGATAGCTGTATCGCCTTCTTTTAACATGACTCCACCTACGAAATCACCTTTTTCTTTAGAAAAAACTAAAGATCCACTAGATGCCTGATTAACAGAATCTAGCCATTTTTGATCCAAAGATTTTTCATTTTGTCCTAAAATAATCTCTTCTTTTTTAGAAGAAATAGATTTTACGACTAATGATTTCATTACTTCTACATAACTAGAGGAAGAAATAAATTCCGCTTTCGCTTTTGTGAAAGCTTGTTCAATTCTTACTCTTTTTCTTGCTAGAATTTCGTTAGCAAGTTGACGACGAGCGTCAATTACTAAACCACGTTCTAAGTTTTCAGCCTGACTTAATGCGCTTTTTTCATGTTCATCTGCATATTGTTTTGCAAGCTTTTTAGCATGCTCTATAATTGCAGCACTTTGTTTTTCAGCAGCTTCAAGAAGTTCTGACTTTTTTTGTTCAGCATCAGAAATAATTTTTTTCTTGATATCTTCCAAACTCATAGTTA
>CAMQSH010000126.1 GCA_947036575.1 uncultured Brevinema sp.
TGGACACAGGAACAGAAGCAGAATTTGATCTAAAAACTTTTGAGCTTTATTAAAATTTAATCAATCAAGGATTATCAATCCATAAACAAAAAAGACTATATTACTATAGTCTTTTTTCTTTATTAAGGATTATCAGTATTGTTTATTGGATTAAAGAATTAACAATGTATTCTTTATTAAATTCTAAATAAGTAATATCTTTTTGGTAAGCCAAATGATGACCGTCTTGGAGGTTCTTTTGAAATTTTTCATCACCTTCGTTAGCTCTTTCTTGCATAAAATTCACCAATTCTTGTAGTCGAATGATTATCATATCAACTAATTGTCTTCTAGAGTCTTGGGGTAGTCCGTATGAATCACAGAATTTCTTGGCACGGATACTTTGAGTATTTAAGTTGCCTAGCATATCATAAGGATCAGTTTTGAAAGGAGCCCAACAATAAATGGCATATGCAATGTCCCAAATTCTTGGAGCAGGGTGAGCTGTATCAAAATCAAAAATCCCAACCACAGTATTTTCATTTAAGCTAACATTGTAAGGAGCAAAGTCACCATGACAAATGACTTCTTGAGGTTCTCTTGTTGGTAAAAACCATTTCAAATCTTCAAATTGATTTTCTTTAAGAAAAGAAACTGTAGCATTATGGTATTGACGTAGGAGAACTGCGGCAGAACACAATGCTTCAGTACTTGCAATAGCACCAGTTAGAGGATAATTATAGATATCTCCTTCTATATAAGATAGTATTTCACAGTCATCAGTAATTCCAAAGACTTTAGGAACTGCGTAAAATTGTTTGTTTTGTAAATACGTTAAAAGGCGATGTATCGTTGGTGTCCAAAATCCTTTAGGCCTATAAACTTTATTGTTTTGTATAGAGATACTCTTGGTTTTTTTCACGATAGCCTCTTGTTTTATGTTACTTTTATAATACATGATAAAATGTTTTTTGTAAAGAGACCATAACGATATTGTCTTTTTTATTATTATATGTTATAGTAAAATACAATAGAGATAGGAGAATTGGGGTATGAAAAAATTAATAAAAATAATGTTTATGCTATTGTTGATAGTAGCACCACTATATTCACAAGAAGTTACCTTAGCAAATCTAAATGTATATTACTATAATAATATATCTAAAATAGTATCAGGCACGGCACTCCAGATAAATGGAGGTATGAATGGAGAGGACACCTATGCAATCATTTATTTTGAACCTACCTTGGTACAGTATGCGGCTCTTTTTTCAAAAGAACAGAGAATAGAGTTATTAGCGGCTCTACAAAAATATAAAGAGTGGCGTGAAATAGCTATCAAGAATAAAGTAGAACATGCAAAAGATATAGCTATTTTTCCTATTCATGCTGTTGTTGATAGAAATTTTTTAAAGACAACTGTTTACAATCCTAATCTAACTATTCATTTTGTATCAAATAGTACCACTGAACATTTTTTATATTTTTTCTTTCATGAATCTCCTACAGATAATATGTTTCTAAAAATGAATCCAGGTAGTTTTTTCTTAGATTATGAAAATGTTGTCTTTTTAGAACAAGTATTACAAGAGAATAATATATTAGAAGGACTGGAGAATCAAAGAAAAAATGACGCTCTATTTCAATAAGTGAGCATTATACAAATGATAAAATCAATCAAAATAAAAAGAAGATGATAGCGATATTGTCTTCTTTTTTATATATATGTTATAATAACAGATGATAAAGCTATCATGGAGGGGGTTGTAATGACATATATTATGTGGATTATAATTTTGGTGTTTTTAGTTAGTGTGATAAAGGGTTCTGACAACTTGTTAAATACTAATATGAATGAAGAGCAGAAAGAACTAAAGAAAGAATTAAAAAAATAAATAAAAGTTCCTGTATTAAATTCTTTCTTTTTTCTCCAATATGGATATTTGGATATATAATACTTAGAGCGTTATTAAACGAAATCTATGTGATACCATCATTTATAAATTCTATTTTATGGACTTTTTATTTGGTAATGCCAAGTATACCTTATTTAATAAAATCAAATAAGCTGACAAAAGAATGCAATCAACAAATACAAAAATTATACACAGACGAAGATAAAACAAAGTCACATAAAGAAATCATTTTTATTCAGAGATTGGCTTTATTTCTTTTAGGTTTAAGTTCAATCGTAGCTTTACTTTTAAGTTTTAACTAAATAGAAGGACATGATTGATTTTAGATATAGAATACAAATAATCAACTAATCAAAAAGAAGATGATAGCGATATTGTCTTCTTTTTTATATATATGTTATAATAATATATGATAGATATAGGAGAATTGGGATGAAAAAATTAATAAAAATAATGTTTGTACTATTGTTGATAGTAACACCACTATATTCACAAAAAGAGGTTGCCCTAACAAGGATAAATGCTCGTTACTATAATTCCTTGTCTGAAACAGTATCTGAGTTTAAACTTCAAATAAATGGGGTTCAAAGAAAAGGAGAAACTTTTGCTTTTGTTTATTTTTCACCAACAAAGCTAAGATATGCTGCTATTTTTACACAAGAAAAAAGAGTGAAATTATTAGCAGCTCTCAAAAAATATAAAGAATGGCAAAAAATTGCTATTGATAATAAAGTAGAACATATAAAAAATATAGTGAGCTTTCCTATTTCTGGGGTGATTGAGTTTAATTCAAATACAGTAGCTTATGATCCTGATTTAACTATTCGTTTTGCATCAAATAGTATTACAGATCATTTTTTAGTGTTTATTTTTCATGAAACAACTACAGGTAATAAATTTGCAAAGATGATACCAAGTGCTTTTTTCTTAGATTATGAGAGTGTACTATTATTAGAAAAACTATTACAAGAAAATTATTTTGTGTCAAAAACCTTAGAAGGCTTAGAAAACAAAAGAAAAAAAGATGCTCTATTTCAATAAGTGATAAACTGTATAAACTGCAAATCGTTCATACAGCACGGTTTAGCCAAGTAGTATAATAAAGCCTAGAGCTTTTGAAATATTAGGAATAGAGCTAATAAATAAAAAATATTATATTAGGCGTATGGGGCGGAATATGTGTTTGAATATACGATTTACTAGAGATAGTACCAGCTTGGTAGATGATTGTAATAATAATGAAAAAGAATTTTCTTTACCTGAGGATATTACATGGGATAAGCTTATTCCTTTTTTGAAGAATAACGGATTTATACCTAATGTTTCACCAAATGATGTTGTATGGGTTTTGATGAATGACAAAAACTGGGAGATGCTATCTTATTTCACAAAGTTTGATAAAACACTCATATTTAAGGACAGTTTTTGCAAAGTAAAAGACTTTAAACATTTTCATTTGAAGTATTACTCCACTAGGTTTAAAAGAGGTGAACAAGTATTTATAGACAATTCGTGTAGTGACTATATGTTATGGCATGATGGTGGGGCTACTGAGCTTGAATTATGTGACGTTTCACAAACAGAAAAAGAACAATGGAAAAAGAATTACCTTTCTCCATCCTAAAGCATCCAATTCTATAGTACTTCAAAAAACCCTTTACCTAAATTAAGGGAGAGGTTTTTAATTTCAATGAATAATTTTACAATTATGGTGTCGTAGTGTTAGAAAAAGTATTGCAATAAAAACAGCATAGGGCTTTTGAAATATTATAATAATTTAGAAATAGGGGCTAATAAATGAAAAAATTTATACTAGTATTACTATTATTTGTATCTACGATAGGCTATGCTCAAGAATCGGAATTAGAATCTTTTGAAAATCATGTTTTTCGTTTATACGGAAGTATAGGTTATGGTACTCAGGCTCTGAATGGCGGCGGTGGTTTAGCTTATGCTTATGAGTTTGGGGAAGTAAATTCTAAAAAATTTATGGGGCTCTCTGTTGATATGCAAGTAGGTTCTGTTGGTCTTCCGAGTATGTTGTTTTTTAATATCCAGACTTCATTTGGTACGGGGATTCGTTATAAAGATGGCAGCAGATTCTATTTTGACATTTTAGGTATTGGATACAGTCTGGTAACATCTTCATTAACAGAAGAAATGTACGGAAAGTATGGATACGAATCAGTAACTGGCAAGTATACAAGTATAGGGTTTTTACTGAATGTCTTGAGCTTTCATTATACGACAAATAATGGTTTTTATTTTTCATGGAGAAATAATATAATGCTGTATAGTAAAAGTTTTTTATCTAGAACCTATGAATCTGGTATAGTAGAAAAATTTAATAATTCTGATTCTAGTTTTACTTTTGAATATAGAACATATGTTACTGTTGGATTTGATTTTTCTAAATTATATAGCCCTAAGAATTATCAAAAAAGAACATTTTAAGTGAGAATCAAGGGATCAAGTGACGAGAGGATAATAATGAAGAAAATAATTTTTATATTACTATTTATATTAATAATAGGGCAGACTTATGCTCAAGAATCAGAATCTTATAAAAACCATGCTTTTCGTGTTTATGGTAGTTTAGGTTATGATATTGCTGGTATAGAGCTTACTGCTATTGGCTTTAATATGGGTGGGGGATTATCTTATACTTATGAATTTGGAAAAATAGATTCAAAACATTTTGTGGGTGTTTCTGTTGATACACAATTAGGTGGGATTGGTTTCCCATGAATCTGGTATAGTAGAAAAATTTAATAATTCTGATTCTAGTTTTACTTTTGAATATAGAACATATGTTACTGTTGGATTTGATTTTTCTAAATTATATAGCCCTAAGAATTATCAAAAAAGAACATTTTAAGTGAGAATCAAGGGATCAAGTGACGAGAGGATAATAATGAAGAAAATAATTTTTATATTACTATTTATATTAATAATAGGGCAGACTTATGCTCAAGAATCAGAATCTTATAAAAACCATGCTTTTCGTGTTTATGGTAGTTTAGGTTATGATATTGCTGGTATAGAGCTTACTGCTATTGGCTTTAATATGGGTGGGGGATTATCTTATACTTATGAATTTGGAAAAATAGATTCAAAACATTTTGTGGGTGTTTCTGTTGATACACAATTAGGTGGGATTGGTTTCCCAGGTTTATTGTTTTTTAATCTTCAAAGCTCTTTTGGTATAGGACAGCGTTATGAAGATGGAGGGCGATTCTTTTTTGATATTCTGGGTGTTGGATATGCTCTGATAAATTATTCCTCAACAAGGTATGAAAACAACGAATATTATGAAGAGGTATCAATAGATAATAGTTCTACAGCTATGGGGGTTTTAATCAATGCATTGAGTTTTCATCTCACAACCTCAACAGGTTTTTATTTTTCTTGGAGAAATAATGTGATACTTTATAATAGATATAAGAGAACAGATACTCATAAATCTGGATCAGCAGAAAAATTTCAAGGTGCATTTTTTGATTTTGAATACAGAACATATTTTACTTTTGGCTTTGATTTATCTAAAAAATACAATCCTAAAGCATATCAAAAGAGATCTTTTTAGTTTTTAGTATCTCTTTTATAAAGAAGAAGCTTTGTAAAAATATTTAAAAAATATCTTAATTTAAGGTATATAAAGAGTAATATTTTTGTTTGTTTTTATCATATAAAATAATTAAAAAAAACAAAAAAACCCCTTGACAAAACAAGGACAATATTATATACTTACTAACTGAGTTATTCAAGATTGTCATTAAATAGCATATTGGAGAAAATAAGCGATAATTTATTTTCAAA
>CAMQSH010000127.1 GCA_947036575.1 uncultured Brevinema sp.
AACCTCTAGATCGTGGTAAAGTTTTAGAACGTATTGGTAAAATTTTTGGATAATATTTATAATTTTATGATTTTATCAACTAATAATACTACACTTTATACATTTATAAAATATATAAAAAAAATACTTCTTATTCTATTTTTATGCCTAAATTTTGTCAAATGTACTGCTAATCAGAAATTTGATGAATTTTATTCCAATCAAGAATACAATAAAGCTTATAATATTCTCAAAAACAAAGGAAACATTAATTCTCTTTCTTATCAAGAAAGAGAATTAAAAGTTTTATTACATCTTGCTATATCAGATGTTACTACTTTTCTTCCTTTATTAGATGATGCTTTATTAAAAGATATTCCCAAAACAATGACTAATTGGCACTCTCTTTCTCGTTCTTGGATAAAATTTTTATCAGCTGAAACCGATATTGATTATCAAAATGTTTTAGTAACTCTTCCACGGATTCCTTTTCAAGAAAAAAAGACAGAACAATTACGTCTTATTATTCAAACTCATTCTCTATCACGATTAAAAAGATATCAAGAGGCTCTTGCCTATCTTAATTCTAGTGATCTTACAGATAGTAGTTCAGATTTAATATATATTAAAGGGATTGCTTTACAAAATCTAAGCCAAGTAGAACATGCTAAAAAAGCATTTGAACATCTTATTAATATCAGTAGTAATAACAAATTAAAATCTCTTAGTTATTTTCATCTAGGAAATATCTTTGTAAAAGAAAATGACTTACAACAGGCACAACAATTTTATATGCACGCATGGAATTTAAATCCTTATCAAGCTGAATTAAATTTTCAACTTGGTAAAATTCTTCAAAAAAAGTCCTACAGTGATCTTCATTATCGTTATTATAGAGCATCTTTAAGATTAAATGAAAATCTTGCGGAAGCATGGTATTATTTAAATATCTAATATTAAAGATATTTACCATTATATTCGATAATATAAGATATATTAATATCTTATTAAAGGTGTAATAATGAACAGACTTTTATTCCTTGTAGGGATATTTCTTCTACTAACAAATTGTACACAAAATTTTGTCTCTTATATTAAAACTCCTTCAACAATTCCTTTTATATCATTAGAAGATGTTTTACTTGAAGTTGGTATGATGAATCCATCTGAAATAATCTCTAAAGATCCTGTTATTAATAATACATATCCTACAGGGACCTTAGCTGAAAAACGTCAAATTCTTCAACTATCATTCCATACAAAACAAGTTATAAAGAATTCTTCTTTTACTATCACAAATAATACTAAAAATTATTTATTTGCCTCTCCTTATTATTCTAGTTCCGGTATTGTTTATCAAGCCGACCAAAGTGCTCCAAAACAAGGTGAATTAACATTTACAATTCTAGATCAATCTGGACAAATTAAAATTCGTCTTTACTCTCCAGAGGGTATTCTCCAATCAGAAGAAACTTGGTTTATTGAAATAACTCCTGATAACTAAAAGATATTTATCTATAAAACTATAAAAAACACTCACTAATTAAGTGAGTGTTTTTTATTACTTTACAATTATTTTAGTTTTGCTAATGCTTTTGTAACAAGTGTTTTAACTGTATCTTCAACATTAGCTTTTGAAGCAGATGAGATAACATCGACTCCTTTTGCTACAGGTGGTACAGTACCTCTTTTGAAAGTATGTAAATAGATAGCATTAGAATTTTTAGCAATATAAGCTCTTAATTCATCACTCCAAGGTTGACCTTTTAAAGCTCCTTCTCCATAAACCGTAAGTATTCCCTCTACTGGTGCAACAAATTTATCTGGTGTTACCACAGTTACATGATATCCAGCATCTGCCATCTGTTGTCCAAATTGGGCAAACACTTTATTTTTAAAAGGGCTTTCAAAACGTGCTACAATAATTTTTTTAGTAGCATTTACATCTCCATATTCTTGGGCTGAAATAAGAACAGGAAATAATAGTATCATAAAGAACGATTTTCTCATAATATAACTCCTTAGTATATATACATATATTATATCATAGATAATAATAATATTAGTCAATACTAATATTATTATTGATAGGATTATCTTAATTTTGCCATTGCCCTTGATATAAGATTTTTAACAGTTTGTTCAATATTACTATCAGTTGACGCTGCTGAAATAACATCAACCCCTTTTGCTAATGGAGGAATCCCATCTATTTTACAGGTATATAAATAAATAGCATCTGAATTCTTAGCTATATATGCTCTTAAAACATCATCCCATGGCTTACCTCTCAAAGCACCTTCTCCATAAATAGTAAGTGTCCCCACTGCAGGTATGACAAATTTGTCTGGTGTTACTACGGTTACATGATATCCAGCATCTGCCATCTGTTGTCCAAATTGGGCAAACACTTTATTTTTAAAAGGGCTTTCAAAACGTGCTACAAGAACTTTTTTTCTTACACTTGGATCTCCATATTCTTGGGCTGAGATAAGAATAGGAAACAATAGCATCATAAATAATGATTTTTTCATAATATACAACTCCTTAAATTATATAGTGAATTATTTTAAATAATATAATATTTATTGTTCTTGTAATAAACGATGATAAAAATCAATACTGTGATTATCTATTTCCTTATTTCGATGAATAGTATTACAAATTTTACTTTTAACCACTTCTCTCAAAGCTCTATTCAAATTTTGGGGAATAAATTGTTGTACATGATCAATTTTTTGAGGACGTCCTGGCTCTATATAATCAGCTAAAAATAGTATTGCCCCAGTCTTATTTGTCAAAAAATTTATTGAGCCTGTCGTGTGATAGTAAATAGCTTCCAGAATATCTCTATCGTGAATATTAAAAAAATGGGATACCATCCAAGATCCAACAATAGCATGGTATGCTGACGGGATAGCCTGACCCAAATTAATATTATAAATCAAAGCATATTTTGCTAATTCGTCACTGGTCATCCCTTTTGCAAAATCATGAAAAATAGCTGCAACAGTAATTTCATCTTTATCAGTAATATCAAATTGATCTGCAAGTATTAATGCTGTATCTAAAACTCTCAAAACATGATCATAACGTTTTTGGGGGAGGAGTTTTTTGGATAAAAGTGTGATTGCCTGCTGAGAATAACTCATACCAGAACTTAGTAACTGTTGATATTGTTCTATTTTTGACATTATTTTCCTCTCTTAATAATATAATATATTTTCATGAGAAAAGTTCTTACCAGTCTGTATCTTTTAGATTTTTTAGGAAATATTTTTGTTATCAATTGATCACTAATTACTCTAATTTTATCATCTTTAAATTGAGCTTGCATTGAAACATAATTTAATAAAACTTCTATTCCAAACACATCAACTAAAAGAGAAAAAATCGTGTTTTTATCGTTTATCGTCAATTCATCTAATTTAATGAAATAACTTTGTGCCAACTCTTGTATAATAGGTATATAAATATAGGGATCAATTTGATGATCCTGAGCAAAAGATCTTATTTTATCAGTAACGATTTGTAAATTTTTCAAATGAGATTGTGCTTTTTCTAGGGTATAGCACATCCTATTAACACTAGTATTTGTCAAATTATAATAATAGCCATTATAAGGTATATATACAGTATTGTCACAAAAATAAGCATAGTAAAAGAAAAATAACAGATCTTCTGCCATCGTAAGGTGAGAATTTATGTTGATTTTATTATAAATATCCAAAGCTATAGTGCGCTTAAAAACTTTACCCCACATAGTCCAAGAGCTAAAAGAACGATCACACAGAGCTGTAAACAATGTTGAATTATCAAAATTATTGGCTCCTTTATTCGTCCATATTGCTTTTTCTTGACCTTGAGAACGAACACTTATCACATCATAAATAAATAAATCTGGTTGTTGAAAACAACAATCATTAACTTTTTGAGCCAAATCTAAGCCCAACCAATCATCGCTATCTACATGAATAATATAATCCCCAACAGCTTGTTTAACACCCGTTTCTCGAGCTGTATAGAGTCCTTTATTTTTGTCATGTTGTAGATAAATAATCTTATTATATTTTTGAATATAGGATTTTATGATTTCTTCACAATTACCTGGAGAACAATCGTTCACAACAATAATTTCTATATTTTGATAAGTTTGATTGAGTGCAGAGTCCAAGCATTTTGGTAAATATTGTTCTGTATTATAAACAGGGATGATTATCGATATTTTCACAGTTAGTCCTATCTTTTAATAAGTTGATATAGTTTTTTTAGAAACACAAACAAGAAATTATTTTGTAGTTTAATAAAAAAAATATCTATTTTTTTATATAATTTTCTTTGTGTAAAAAGAGCATTAGGAGTCATTGAAACATCATAAATAAAAGAAGCCACAATATTACCCCCAAAAACATCTATTGTTTTTGGTAATAATTGATTCATCACTAATTTATCTTCTTGAAAAATAGTCATTTGCTCTAAATAAAAATGACATAATTTTTGTTGAATTTTATATAAACATTTATCATATATTTTATGTTTTTCACAAAAATCTTTTTGGGTTTTGATTACAAATTGATAAGTTTCTAAATCATTTTGTAATGATTCTACCGTTCGTACAGTTTTGGTAGCACTAGTTTCGTTGAGACAATTATAATAATAACCTGTATCAGCAATAGAAATAGCTTTTTTACAGTAGTAAGACATAGGGAAAAAAAACAAAAGGTCCTCTGACATTACTATATGTTTAGTAATCTGTAATTCTTCATAAACCTTAAGTGCAAGATCTTTTTTATAAAAAGCTCCCACTACACCCCAACGTTCTATGGTAAGTTCACACATAGACTCAAAAACTTCCTTTTCTAAAAAAGTTCTATTAGAATAGGCTTTCCATGGAAATACCCCTCTTTGTTTGACATAAGCATAATTAAAAAACAAGGCATCTTCATTATTTTGTAGTGCCTTTATCCCTACTTCACAAATATCTAATGCAAGATAATCATCACTATCTAAATGAGTAATATAAACACCATTAGCATTCATTACACCTGTTTCTCGAGCAGCAAAGAGTCCCCTATTTGTATTATGTTTTAGGTATATTATTCTATCATCTTTTTGTTGATATGAAGATACTATTTGTTCACAATCGCCTAAAGAGCAATCATCAACAACAATTATTTCTATATTTTTATAAGTTTGATTGATTACCGATTCTAAACATTTTGGCAGATATTTTTCTGTATTATATACGGGAATAATTATTGAAATTTTCATTATTTTTTGAACCTTTTGATTTTATAGTACATCTTTTTTAATACTTTAAAAAGTTTTTTATCCTTGGGAAAAAATTTGTCTTGTATTTTTAATAAAGTTCTAATCCAATTTGGTAATAATTCGGGTTTTGCGACAATAAAAAGTCCAAAAATATTACTTCCAAAGAGATCTATACTTTGCTTTAAAATAGTATTCATTATTTCTTGATCCCTTTCATAAAATTGTAAATTACCAAGAAAAGATTTACACAAATTACATTTAACATCAAATAATAAATTTTTATCTAATTGATGACTATCAAAAAAACGTTCTAAATAAAACATTACTATAGAAGCTGCATTTAATTCTTTTTGAAGTACTGCTACTGTTCTTTTTTCTCTCATAGCACTATGCATATTATTCCAATTATA
>CAMQSH010000128.1 GCA_947036575.1 uncultured Brevinema sp.
TTCTTCTCCGGGAATCAGTTCTTTCAGTTCCCGTCACTATAACAAATCGTTCGTTTGATTCGTTCAATATTTGTTATGTTTCGCGTTATTGTATCACTCCAAACAACATTGATATCACTCCGCTCAGCGGACGGATCCGAGTAAGAATAACAGAGTATTCCCCAGTGGAGCCGTGACCCGAGGGGGGCGGACCCTAGCCCTATAAATACCTCCGGGTCACGGCAAAATGGCCTCTTCCTTTTCTCGGCGCGAGGTGAGTATAGAGGTACATTCTGCGTTTTTTGAAACGTGAATGTTAAGAGGCACAGCTAAAACTCACTGCTATTACATAGCTTGGAGGGCCCGGTGATTATTCCCGGTCCGTCCACGAGTTGGCCTATTGCCTCCAGAGTGACCCGCTCGATTTGGCTTGTACCACTTCGACTGGGTTGTGTCTTTGTGTTTAGGTGAAACACGTAATTAGACACCCCCCCCCCCCCCCCCCTGTGTAGTTACCAGCACACGGCTGGTCCCCGTGTGCTGTGGTGCTGAGGGTTCATTCTTCCCTAGTTTAATTTACTAGGTTGTCTTGTTTGTCCTTCCCGGTGTAACCCTCCCGGGCGCCTTCGGGTTTCTTGTGTTTTGGGGTGCTAGCACCTGCCCCGGCTTTTGCCAACGAGCTCGTCGACTATCACTGGGAGTGTCAACCAGTGCTCTAGTCGGCTTGAGTACCGTAAGCCATCACTGGGAGTGTCAACCAGTGCTCTGGTGAGAAGGTTGACCATGTCTTTCAGCTGTGTGGCCTGCGAGGCACGCATGCATGCAGAGGATGCACATGATACCTGCATGCTGTGTCTGGGCCTGGACCATGCGCGACAGGCGGTCGAAGACCCCTTTAGCTGCATGTCCTGCCAGCTGATGACAGAGCGTGTCCTCAGGGCTCGCTGGGAGAGAATGAAGGCGGTCTCGCGGCCCGAGGCCCACAGACGCCTTCCTCCCTCTGGTACAGTCCGCAGGCATGGAGACCCCCCAGCCTCTATGGGCGCACCTCCCGCCAAGCGTTCAGACTTGGACCTCTTGGAGAGCAGGACTGCGGCTCTGCGCAGCGACCTGGAGGCTATACGGGAGGAGGATTCCATCTCCATTCATGCCGACTCGGACCTCGACAGCGCCTCTGGGCTGTATCTACCGCCCTCTGAGGGTGCTAGGTCGGCGGCTCCTTCTGCGGCTGTGTCTGCTGCTCCTACCCGGGCAGTCAGTACAGGGTCAGGTCCACTGCAGGCTACTGCAGAGACCCGTGAGCTCCTCGAGAGAGTAGCGGTCTCTCTTGGCCTCCAGTGGGAGAAGCCTGAGACCGATGTTCTGCAGATCCCAACCTGCCCTGAATTTGCAGCGGCGTTCCGGGAGTACTGGGGTCAGGCGCGCGGGCGTCTTAGGTACTCAAGGGAGACCAAGCCCTGGGCTTCCATGGCTGGGTCGAAGTCCCTGGGGATCGCAGACTACCCTGTCATGGATGACATGGTGGCAGCCATGGTTCTCCCTGATAGGGAAATCATTGGTAGAATCCCGAGGCTCGCAGCAGGTCCTAGCAGGATCAGCGATGACCTCCTGTGCAACACCTACCGTGTCTTGGCTGCTATGGGCCGCATGATGAACGCATCCATGCTACTTGGCTCATACTTGTCCAGATTAATTCCGGCCCTCTCTGGAGATGACCGGACCCTCGCCGACGAAGCACAGGAGGTTTCCAGGTTGCTTCATCTGCTACAGGCAGAACTGGCTCGAGGAAATGGACTGGCAGTGGCATCCGTGGTGTCTTCGAGACGCCACCTTTGGCTGTCCCAGACTAAGTTGCCTCCGCCGATCCAGAAGGCCTTCATGGATCTTCCCTTCACTCCGGAGGTTGCTTTTGGGCCTGGTGTGGAGGCCATCCTAGAGCAGACTGTGAAGCTGCGTAAGGATCGGGAGACCTTGCAGCAGTTCATGGGTGCTACACGGCCCCGTCCTGGGCCTAGACAGCCCACGTCCTCCTCCATCCCGCAGCCCCCCTCGGGACCCTCTCGGTGGAACCAGCCCAGCGGTGGCCAACAGGCCAACCAGGGGAGGGGCAGAGGGAGGCAGAGGAACCGCCCGCAGCGCAAGGGCCCCCCTCGTGGAGGCGGCCAGCCTGCAGCGGCGGCGCCTAACCCCCCACGCCGGCGGCCTACCTGAGGGACCGGCGGCCGCCGTCGGCAGCTTCTCCCAGGCCCAAAGGGCAAACTGGGAGAGGTTGGTGGAGTCCCCTTGGGTACTGGATACAGTACTCAAGGGATACAGACTCCAATTCCGACGGCGGCCGCCGCTCTTTCGGGGAGTGCGGGTTACCGCACTACCCGGCGGCGAGAGAGGGGAGGTCCTCCGGCTGGAGATCTCCTCCCTCCTCGCGAAGGCGGCTGTGCGCAGGCTCGAGCCCACAGAACGGCTCGATGGGTTTTATTCCACGTACTTTGTCGTCCCAAAAAAGGACGGTGGCTGGCGGCCCATTCTGGATCTCCGCGTCCTCAACCGCTCGTTGAGGACGATGACGTTTCGAATGTTGTCGCCTGCACGGGTACTGAAGGCAGTTTCTTCGGGTCAGTGGTTCACCACTCTGGACCTGAAGGATGCCTATTTCCACATTCCGATCCACCCTCGGTTCAGGAAATTCCTTCGCTTCGCTTTCCAAGGGGAAGCCTACGAGTATCGAGTCCTCCCCTTCGGTCTGTCCCTGGCGCCGCGCACATTTACAAAGTGCATGGACGCTGTTCTTGCGCCATTGTCGATGCGAGGTGTTCAGGTACTGAACTACCTCGACGACTGGCTAATATGTGCTGCCTCCAGGGAGCAGGTGGTCAGGGACACAGATCTGGTACTGCATCACCTGCAGGACTTGGGCCTGTCCCTCAATCTGAGGAAAAGCTGCCTGAACCCCTCTCAGGAGGTGGTGTATCTAGGCATGCGTATCGATGCCTCCCTGATGAGGGCGAGCCTTCCTCAGGTGAGGGTCGACACCATACTCTCTCTCCTCGACCGCTTCCGCCTAGGGTGGACCGTCTCGGCCTGGGAGTGTCAGCGCTTGATCGGCCTGCTCGTGGCGGCTTCACTGTTGGTCCCGCTAGGCCTACTGTATGTCAGGCCAGTACAGCGGTGGTACAATTCCCACAGGCTGCACCCGAAGCTACACAGGCACCGTCGCCTGTTGGTGACTCGAGTATGCCTTCGTGCTCTCTCCCGTTGGCGCTCCCCTCTCTACCTGACGGCAGGGACGGCTCTATTCAGGGTGGCTTGCAGAGAGCTGGTGCTCACCGACGCCTCCCTGACAGGATGGGGTGCTGTCTACAGGGGCACGCCGGCTCGTGGCCTCTGGCGGCCGCCCTGGCTGGGCCAGCACATTTCTGTGCTGGAACTCAGGGCGGTGTTTCTAGCGCTCAAGGCATTTCTGCATCGGCTAGAAGGTCGCCATGTCCTGGTACGGTCAGACAACACGGCCGTGGTGGCCTATGTCAACCACCAGGGGGGTCTGAGGTCCCATTGCCTGCACCGGCTGGCTCGAGACCTCTTGGTGTGGGCTCACACTCACCTCCTCTCTCTGAGAGCAGCTTTTATTCCAGGGAGCATGAACATAGCGGCAGACATACTGTCGAGGGCGGGCCCCCCAGACGGGGACTGGCACTTGCACCCCCAAGTGGTGCAACAGCTGTGGGATCGGTTCGGGACAGCGCAGGTAGACCTGTTTGCCTCCCGGGACAGCACCCACTGCCCCAGCTTCTTCTCAATGTCGGACCCCGCAGGGCCCTTAGGGCTGGACGCTCTGGCCCACGAGTGGCCGATGACCAAGCTTTATGCCTTCCCCCCCTTCCCGCTGATCCAGGCCACACTGGACAGGGTCAAGAGGAGGGGCCACCAGCTGCTCCTGGTCTCGCCCTGCTGGCCGAGGCGGCCCTGGTTCACGGTGTTGCTGTCGATGGTTTCGGGCACACCGTGGCCACTTCCGCAGAGGCCCGACCTGCTATCGCAGGCCAGTGGGACCCTGTTTCATCCAGACCCAGGTCGCCTCCGGCTGTGGGCTTGGCCCCTGAACGGCTTCGATGGTCGGCCTTGGGGCTCCCAGAGGGAGTGATGCTGACCCTACAGAGTGCCAGGGCTCCCTCCACCAACGCGCTGTATCGTTATCAGTGGCAGGCGTTTTGTGCCTGGTGTGGAGACCGGCAGCTCAGTCCAGAGGACTGCAGTGCCCAGACTGTCCTCTGCTACCTACAGAGCCTCCTAGACAGGGGTCTGGCAGCCAACACACTCAGGGTATACCTCGCCGCCATCTTGGCCTGCCATACTGGCACGCCAGAGGGTTCCCTGAGTGGGCATCCCCTGCTTACACGCTTTCTGAGGGGAGTCAGGCGCCTTCGCCCATCTAGAGCACCGATGGTCCCCTCATGGGACCTGGGCCTGGTACTGGCAGCTCTTACGCAGCCACCCTTTGAGCCCCTAGAGTCGATCTCACTGCGGTGTCTCTCCCAAAAGGTGGCGTTTCTGCTGGCAGTTGCCTCCACCAAGAGGGTGGGGGAACTCCACGCTCTTTCAGTGGGGCCTGGTTGCCTTAGGTTTGGACCCGACTTGTCGGGTGTCACTCTCCGTCCCAACCCCTCCTTCCTGCCGAAGGTAATGCCCCATGGCCATGTCAACAGCCCTTGGCACCTGTCTGCTTATGCCCCTCCCCTGGGAGACGTGCAGTCCGGTGGGGGTCCCAGTCCCCTCTGTCCTGTCAGGGCCCTGGCTACCTATGTGTCCCGCACTCAGTCGGTCAGACAGACTGACCAACTGTTTGTGTGCTATGGAGCAAGAGCTCTGGGACAGGGGCTGTCCCGGCAGAGGCTGTCGCACTGGGTAGTTGATGCCATCTCCACGACCTACGGCTTGGCTGGCCGGCCTCTGCCTGGCCCTGTGGTGGCCCATTCCACCAGAGGTGTAGCCACCTCATGGGCTCGGCTCCGGGGAGTGCCCTTGGCCGATTTGTGCACCTCAGCTACTTGGGCGTCGCCTAGCACCTTCGCTAGGTTTTACCAGGTCAATGTTGTCTCCCCCGGTGTGGTGGAGGAGGCTGTCCTGGGTACTGCCGCCCCTCCTGTGGAGGATGACTGCAGACTGCCTTACTGACCTCATTATGGTGAGTAATGAGCTCCTTGGTCTGCAGAAGTTACCGACTCATCTGATACTGGGTTATCAATGTTGTTTGGATGACTGCAGACTGCCTTACTGACCTCATTATGGTGAGTAATGAGCTCCTTGGTCTGCAGAGGTTACCGACTCATCTGATACTGGGTTATCAATGTTGTTTGGAGTGATACAATAACGCGAAACATAACGAAAGTTACAAGGGTAACTACGGTTATGTGAGCTATTGTATCACTCCAAACCTTTTGTGCGGTGACCTCTGACGCCTCGAAAAGGACACGAGGCCATTTTGCCGTGACCCGGAGGTATTTATAGGGCTAGGGTCCGCCCCCCTCGGGTCACGGCTCCACTGGGGAATACTCTGTTATTCTTACTCGGATCCGTCCGCTGAGCGGAGTGATATCAATGTTGTTTGGAGTGATACAATAGCTCACATAACCGTAGTTACCCTTGTAACTTTCGTTA
>CAMQSH010000129.1 GCA_947036575.1 uncultured Brevinema sp.
CTTATCTTTTTTATAAAAATATTTTAACATTTTAGCAAAGTCTTTGCCGAAATCATAAATAGTCATTATGTTTTAGCTTTTATAATCCTAGTTTTATTCTCTATCATAATATTATTAAGAGCAGAGTTTTTAACTTTATCATCAATATGATTATTTTTATATAACCAAGTAACAAACGCCCTTAACAATGTCGTCTGTTTTTCAACAGTAGTAGAAGCATACTTATCTAACAGCTCAGCTTGAAAACTTAT
The DNA here is from genome assembly GCA_947036575.1 of uncultured Brevinema sp. Lineage (GTDB taxonomy): Bacteria > Spirochaetota > Brevinematia > Brevinematales > Brevinemataceae > Brevinema_A. The sequence goes on from CAMQSH010000129.1 coordinate 252, forward strand.
TAATAGATTAACATCTATGTAAATGATCCCATGTAATATTATAATATTTCAATGTATCAGATAGTTTATTATAAGCTGCCATCTGTCTATTCTGTAATTTCTTTATAACACGTAAGTATCTTACAAAATGCCTTGTATAAACACTTTGCAATGGAGCTTTATGTTTAAATTCTTGGACAATACCTATTGGTGTTCTATAGGTTTCTAAAAGGATACTTAATTCTGCTACAGAATGAGCATTGTATTTCATATTCAAAATATCAATCATTTTCTCAGCTTTTGCTTTATCTCTTGTTTTTAGAGAAAAATTCGTTCTTTTTTTATTAGAATCAGTAAAATCGGCACAATACATGCCGTTACTTCTAATGTATAGTGAATAGCGTCCACTTGCTTCCTCTTCTTCTTCTTCTACTGGACTCCTCCCATTCCTAGATTTTTATATTTTTTATATTTTTTTAATTGAGGCTAAAAGCCCTGTTTTTGGTATTTAAGAGCTGTTTTATGTAACAAATTTTCTCTTATAAATCACACTTACTATTTTATAAAATAATAATTACTCACTATTTTTTTTCTACTTTATTATAGAGAAGTAGAAAAAAAATTGTTCCTGTTTATTAGATTATTAGAAAAAAAATCAAAACTTTTTTCCTAATAGTATGAAAGTAGTGTGAAATCACATCATTTCGGAGTTCCTTAGCTACTAATATATAGGTATTACCTATATATTATCTCAAGGCATGGCGTAGGGGGTCTAATTTAATATGATCTGCTATATATAGATCGGTAGTAGGAGAAAAATAGTAAACTCAAAAAATCAAAATAAATTTGTCGCTCACTCATCTAAGTTTAAATAATGAATATATATCACAAATAAAGTTAGTTTAATCCTATATGATAATACTTTGCCGTATTACAATAAGCTATAATTGAGATACATATTCATCATTCACACCTAGATTTGTTCGCTAATTCGGAGAAAATCGAGAGTTTTATAGTGTTATATATGGCTTTAAGTTGTTACTATTTAAGCTTACGATACTATACTAATGTTAGCTTATATAATATTATCTCTTTACTCATGATATTTAGCTATTCTCTCTTTATATCTAAGTCTGTGTTATTATGTAATTCATTATACAGTGTTATTTTAATTGTATATTAGAATAAATAAAGCTCATCTAAAGAAAATAATTAGTCAAATTTATCATCTTTTTATTGATAAAATTATTAAAATGAAGTATAATAATATTGTCAACCATTTTCTTGATATTGTACTACTTTATAAAACCAATATTACTTGCACATACTCAAATGTATCTATAGGATTATTCTATAGATCCGTTTAAATTCGTGTGCAAGTAGTATTTTGTTATATTACTTGCCATATTTAATTACTCTATAAAAATTATAGAGTATTTAAATTTTGTGTGAGTAGTATGATAATTTTTTACTACTTACACTATGAAATACAAAATCCGTTCATAGGATTGTATGTCCAAGTGCAAGTAGTATTATATCTATAAGTTCAATGGTTGACACATACAACCTATGAACTTTTTTTTTGTGAGAATTTTATTTCAAAATATCATTTTAAGTAGAATAGAAAGTCTGAAGTCTAAAAAACGAAGTCTTCCATAATATGTGCTAGATCGGTTTGTATGTTTATAATCTATTTTAGTAACGACCCTGACGAGGATCAAAAAAATTTATGGAGGATGAATATGAAAAATTCATCGAAATTACTAGCATTAGGACTAGTATTATTTTTAGGAGCGTGTTCCGCTGCTGAAGGAGACTTTTTAAAGAAAGTCGAAGGAAAAACAGCTTATAACGATGCAGCATACACTCAAGAAATATTTACATTTAGTTCAGATGGTAAATCATCCGGTGATGGCGAAAATAGCCCTATATTTACATTTGTAGAAGCTAGCGATGCAGATACTGCTACCTATACATTCTCCGAAAATGGACAAAAGATGACTACGACCATCAAAACTACTGATGGTAAAACTGGATCTATGAGCGATGGTACTTTTTCACAACCTATCTACCTAAAAGTAAAATAATCAGCTATTTATCTAATTCGGCACTACTGGTACATCCTCTACGGATCTACAATCTACAGTACTATAGCGTCATAGTAATTTGGTGATTTGATTTAAGGAGGAAAGAATTATGAATTTTTTATTAAAGCTCCTAATTACTCTATTTCATGGTCAATTACCTTAAATAAATAGAATGATATATAAAAAGCCCTAGCTAAAAACTAGGGCTTTTTTGTATGATGAACTTAGATATATATTATATACTTAAAGAAAGTCTCATCTAAAAAGAGAAAGTTAGTATGTTTTTACCTTACGAAGTGCTACGCTAGGTACGGACTTCTTCAGGGAAAAATATACTTATGTTTGTATTATTAGTTTGTTGTTAGCTACATAGTTTGTATGTCATATCATATATATAGTATTAAGTATCTAACCATAGTGTAGAAACCCTATCTTGTATGTCTTTATTAGATCTATTAACGTAATGCTTACTTGTTATCATTATATTAGAGTGTCCTAGAGCCTTACTAACTAGATGTATATCACTAGTCTTATTCAATAGGTTAGTAGCGAAAGTATGTCTAAATGTATATAAAGTATAGTCTTTATTCAAGTCCATAGCTAATTTAATATACCTAAATTTCTTACTATAAAATTCAATATGTTTACCAAAACCCTCAAATATCTTATCCTCAAATTTCAAAAGCTCATCTAAAATAATCGGTGGTACACTAACATATTTATATTTCTTAACTTTATTTTGATATATCTTAATCAATCCATTTTCTGCTATATCTGAACTCCTTACATTGATAATCTCACTAGGTCTACACCCTGTAAAATAAAGCACTTGCAAGTATAAATGCAAATCTCTATCTTTTTGAGGACATTCTTTTATCTCTTGCCATTGAGTAGGAGTATATATTTTATCCCTTATTTTGGTGGTTAAGCTTGGAAAATTCAGTCTATTAAGCTCATTAGCAGAGTAAAAACCTTGTTTAATACAATAATTCAAAAAAGCTTTTATATCAGCAACCACTTTTCTAATACTATTATCTTTGTACCTATTTTTTAGCTCATTCCATAGCTTATCTATTTTATTTGTTGAATAGTCCTCAAAACTCACAAATTTATATTCTTTGAGTAGTTTAAAAGTCCTTTTCTTGTCTCCCATTGCTCTAATGCCTAAATCTCTTGACTCACAATTTTTCACATACTTATCAATAGCAAAATTAATAGATCTCGTTTTTCTTATATCTTGTTTGATTTCTATAGGTAGAGCAGTAGAAAGTGAAGTATTTTTTGATGAGCTTGGAAAGAAAGATTGCAATATTTGTTCTCGTAATAGTACATGATACAAATCTTTAGCGAAAACTTTACTTTTTTTTAGAGATTTTTTGAATGCGTTTGCCATTGAAAGATAATTCTACATAATAATAGCCATTAGATTTTAAAAAAAGACCCATCTTGAAATCCATATTTTAGATTTCTTAGTGAGTCTTTTTTTTTAATTATACCTTTAAAATTTATAAATGTTTACTTGAAAATCACTGGGAAAATACTGACAAATAGGACACCTATCTGTTAAGTGGTTACATTATAAGTATTTAAAAATAGAATTGCACGGACATCCTGTCTGAAAAAGTATACGAAACATCGTATTTCTAGGAGAACAAAATGAATAAAAATCTAAAAATAGTACTGATACTACTAAGTACCCTACTCGTCAGTATACTAGGTGTGAGACAGTGTATAAACGAATACGGTGATATATATGGTCTCATGTTTAAAGCCACAGGCATGAGTGATGATAGCGACAGATCTAGTCAAGACCATATCATCTATCAACTCGATGATGAGGGCGACTATATACGGCTAAAGGGTAAAAAGCAGTTCCGAGATCCTCAGGATATCGCTAAAGACTACTATGTCTATATCACGAATTCTTACTTTAGTAACTCTTTCGCATTTACTAGGACAGATGCTGATGATAGTCCCGATTTTTCTATGATGTCAGGATATAGTCTTAGTCTTAAAGATGGTAGAGAGCTAGAACCTCAATTTTTAGTCTTAGATTATAGAGATAAAACAAAATTTGACGAGCCTGGTATCTCTCTCATCTCAGGAGTAATAGAAGAAATAGAGGAGGATATGCAGTTTGATATCATGATAGCAACGTTAAACGTTCAGATAGATGAGATATATAAAAAAATGTATCCTGAGGATATAATTTTATTGGATAAGATTAAATCAGATATACCTAATCTTATCACGACTTACACCAATATGGATAATCATTTAGAGAAAGATCATGATATTGATTATGAGATAAGATTCGGGCAATTTTATGGATTATATATTGCTAGATATATAAGTCCATATGGAAAAGAATTTTATATATTAGATGTAGCACGAGATTATATTAATCTCTGATATATTTCAAATAACGAATGAAAGAGCGTTAAAAAGAAAAACGAGGGAGTACCACAATGAGTAACCAAGAAATAAACAAAAACTCCCTAAATTAATAGGGGGTTTTTGCTTAAAAATACTCGGATGAGTATTTTTCAGTTTGCTACCTGATTATTTATAGTATACTGGAAAATCAAATAAATGTCAATACCTTCCCAAATACAAAAGCCTCCTAAATTAATAGAAGGCTTTTTGTAGTTGTTATTATTTGCAATTACTATATTGCTTTGAAACAGGCACTGAGAATAAGAACAAAAATCATTATTCCCACAAAAAAGTATTTTGCTAATAGATGGAACCATATTGGTAATGCTTTGGGATTGCCATAAGCAATTTCTTTGGTATAATACGCTTTTCCTAATACCCAATAGATGATAATACCAGCTAAAGTTGCCCCTAAAGGCACTATATAGATAGAAATTAGATCCATCCAAGCCCCTACGTTATTAGCATTCTCTAAGAAAACACCTACTACTAACATAAAAGCACCTACTGCTGTTACTGCTACAAAACGACTTGCTTTAAAACGATTCTGCAGAGCTTCTATAGGACATTCCATCAAATTAATTAGGGAGGTTACTGCAGCAAAGAATACAGATAAGAAAAATAGTATAGCAAAAATTTGTCCAAAAGGCATTTGTTGAAAGACTAGTGGTAAAGTTATAAAGACTAAAGGGGGCCCTGCCGTAGGATCTAAGCCAAAAGAAAATACTGACAAAATCACTACAAGAGCACATAATAATGCCCCTATAGAACTAAATATAGCCGTTTGTAATGCAACATCAACAATATTCACACCCTTTTTAAGATAAGATCCATAAACCACCATTCCACTACCTGCTAAGGAGAGTGAGAATAAGG
>CAMQSH010000130.1 GCA_947036575.1 uncultured Brevinema sp.
GAAGCAGGTGCTCATTTAGTAGATATTATTAAAAAATCCCTTGATTCCAAAGCAAGTGGACTTGATTTAAAATTATAAGAGGAGGACAGATATGCGTGGTGATAAAATTCCAGTAAATATTTTAGCTGCACGCTTAATTCCTAATATTAATGAAGAATTTAGACAACAATTTGATATTCCTGCTCATCATAGGAGTCTAGCTCTATTTACGACAGATTGTGATGATGTTGGTTATGTTGCACTTGATGAAGCAACAAAAATGGCAGAAGTTTCAGTTGCCTTAGCTAAATCATTTTATGCTGGTGCTGGTAACGCAAGTACAAAACTTGCTGGAGAATTTATTGGTGTTTTATCTGGATCTAGCCCTTCTGAAGTAAAAAGTGGACTTACTGCTGCAATAGATTTTGCTACTAACGATGCTAATTTTATTAGTGCTAATGATGATGACTCTATTGTTTACTTTGCTCATTGTGTCTCTCGTACAGGAACTTATTTATCAAAATCTTCAGGTATTAAAGAAGGTGATGCTTTAGCTTATTTAGTAGCACCACCCTTAGAAGCTCTTTATGCTATAGATATGGCATTAAAAGCTGCAGACGTTCACTTAGTAACTTTTGTTGAACCTCCATCTGAAACAAACTTTGCAGCAGCGTTTTTGACAGGTTCTCAATCTGCCTGTAAAGCTGCTTGTGATGCTTTTGCTGAAGCGGTTTGTACTGTTGCTGATAACCCATTAAATTTTTAGAGGTAAAATATGGAAAGTTTAGGTTTTATAGAAACATATGGATTAACATGTGCCATAGAAGCTGCAGACGCTGCCCTTAAAGCTGCAAATGTAACATTAGTTGGACATAAAAAAACTAAATCTGGTGATATAACTATCATCATAAAAGGTGATGTTGGAGCAGTTAAAGCTGCTGTTGATGCGGGTACTGTTGCTGCTGAAAAAATTGGTATCGTTCGTTCTTCTCATGTGATCCCAAGACTCGATGAACTAGCAGACGATGTTCTTTTCGGTGAATTTGCCCCTAAAAAGGTCAAGCCAGTAGAAAAAATAACACCTGTAGAAGTAGTAACTACTAAAGAAAAACCAGTAGTTAAATCTATAACAATAAAAGAAAAATCAGTTGATTCATCTAAATCAACACCGAAGAAAAAATAAATGGAGAATAATATGTCATTACAAGATAAAGATCTGCTTTCTATACAGAATGTTAGAGACTTAGTTCGAAAAGCATCCAAAGCTCAATCTTCTTATCGATTAGAGAGTCAGGCTAAAATGGATGAAATAATTGCCCATGTTTCTTCTAGTCTTGCTAGACATGCTGATGAATTAGCAGGAATGGCAGTAACAGAAACAGGGTTTGGTAAACAAGAAGATAAAGTAATTAAAAATCTTTTTGCAAGTATTTCTGTTTATGAATACATTAAAGATCAAAAAATTGTAGGAATCATTGAAGATTGTCCTAAAAGAAAAGTTATTTCTGTCGGTGTTCCTGTTGGTGTGGTAGCAGGATTAATTCCTTCAACAAATCCAACTTCAACAACTATTTTCAAAGCTTTACTTGCCTTAAAATCAGGTAATGCTGTTGTTTTTAGTCCTCACCCATCTGCACTAAAATGTATTACTTATACAGTAGATTTAATCAAAAAAGCTGTTGAAGAAAAGGGAGCTAGTGCAGATCTTATTTCTGTAATTAGTATTCCAACTTTAGGAGCAACTGCTGAGTTAATGAAAATTTCAAACTTAATACTTGCAACTGGTGGACCAGCAATGGTGAAAGCAGCGTATAGCTCAGGTACTCCTGCATTAGGAGTAGGTCCTGGTAATGTTCCTGCTTTTATCGAAAGAACTGCAGATATTGAGCATGCTGTTAGTTGTATTATGACAAGTAAAACTTTTGATAATGGTACCATATGTGCTTCTGAACAAATGGTTATTACAGAAAGTTGTATTGCTGACAAAGTTGAAGCTGAACTCAAAAGACAAGGTGCTTATTTCTTAACACCTGAAGAGCAAGCAAAAGTAGAAAAAATAATTCTTAATCCAAAGAAAAGCTTAAATGCAAAAATTGTTGGTCAACCAGCTGAAAAAATTGCAGGTATGGCTGGAATTTCTATCCCTAATGGTACTCGTGTTATGGTAGGTAGAACCCAAGGTGTTGGTAAAGATCATCCTTTCTCTGTTGAAAAACTTTCTCCATTACTAGGGTATTATGTGGAACAAAGTTGGGAAGATGCTTGTCAACGTTGTATTGAAATCCTCGAATTTGAAGGTATTGGACACTCTTTAGTAATCCACACTAAAAACGAAATGATTGTTAAAGAATTTGCTTTACACAAACCTGTATCACGTTTGTTAGTTAATACCCCATCTACTTTTGGTGGAATAGGAGCAACAGTAAATATTGCCCCTTCATTTACTTTGGGTTGTGGGTCTGTTGGAGGAAGTTCAATTTCTGATAATGTGGAAGCAAAACATCTTGTAAATATTAGAGTGGCAGCTTATGGTGTTGTTGAAGTACAGGACTTAAAATTTGATGTCCCTCAAGTAAACTCATCACAAAGTAGTAATAATACGAATATCAACAATATTGATATAGATAAAATAACAAAATTAGTTATCGAAAAATTAAATAATCGATAATAATAACAAAGGAGCAAAAAATGGCAGAACATACAGCATTAGGATTAATCGAAACAAAAGGTTTCGTAGGTGCAATCGAAGCAGCAGACGCTATGGTTAAAGCAGCTAACGTAACACTAGTTGGTAAAGAATTTATCGGTGGTGGTTTAGTAACAATTATGGTTAGAGGAGATGTTGGAGCAGTTAAAGCAGCAACAGATGCAGGAGCAGCAGCAGCAGAACGTGTAGGAGAATTAATTTCTGTTCACGTAATTCCACGCCCACATGCAGATGTTGAGAAAATTTTACCAACACAAAAATAAAAACATTAATATAGAATAAAAGATCACAAAGGAGCAAAAAATGGCAGAACATACAGCATTAGGATTAATCGAAACAAAAGGTTTCGTAGGTGCAATCGAAGCAGCAGACGCTATGGTTAAAGCAGCTAACGTAACACTAGTTGGTAAAGAATTTATCGGTGGTGGTTTAGTAACAATTATGGTTAGAGGAGATGTTGGAGCAGTTAAAGCAGCAACAGATGCAGGAGCAGCAGCAGCAGAACGTGTAGGAGAATTAATTTCTGTTCACGTAATTCCACGCCCACATGCAGATGTTGAGAAAATTTTACCAACACAAAAATAAAAATATTCTCAGCAGGAGGGTAGGATGGGACTAATTACAGAAACTAAATTAAGAAGAGAATTTCTCCTTAATGGTATACCAAAAGTATACAATATTTCTAGTAACCAAAAACTTACTCCAGCTGCTTATGATTTTTTGAAAGAACGTAAGGTAGAAATTACTTATCATTCGAGAGTGCATTCTGATAAAGGATTGGATTTTTCCAAACCTATTAATAAAGAAGATTGGGAAACCAGTACTCAGTTTAAAAACTTTTATTCAGGTGAAATCATGGATTCTAAACCAGAATCCATGACACACTTGTTTGAAAACGTGTTAGTCTATAAAGACGATCTTCGTATTATTTTAAGAGGCCGTTTAGACGCACTGCAATCATATATTATAGATACACAAATTTATTTTCAGGAAAAAAAAAGAATGGATCTTATAGAATCATTAGAAGATCTGCTTTATTTTTCAAGAGAAATACTAAAAAGTGAAGTACTTAGTATTCCTTTCCCTGAGATAAAAGCTTTAGGAATGACTCCTGAAGAAATTAGAGAGAAATCTCACAACCCACAAAAGTATTTTAAATTGAAACAAATGGTACTTGTAAATTACAAACAAGGTGCTTTTGTCTCAAAATTAAATGTTCTTCGATCTTATTCACGAGAATGTGAATTAGTAGCTGTACAAGCTTTTAGAGATGGGGATATAATAAATCAAAACACGATAATACAAGCGTTAAATAGATTAAGTTCTTGTTTTCATATTTTAATGTATCAAGAACTATCAAAGAATAGGGTGTAATTATGAATAAAGATCAAATAGTAGAAAAAATATGTCAAAAAATCCTAGATAAGGGTCTTGTGATGATAGAAATTTCCGCAAAACATGTACATTTAACACAAAATGATGTGGATGAATTGTTTGGAAGAGGATATCAACTTAATTATGTACGTGAATTATCTCAAAAAGGTCAATATCTTTGTAAAGAAAGAGTTGATGTTTCAGGACCAAAAGGTACTCTACGTAATGTAGCGATTTTAGGACCTTGTAGAGGACTTACACAGGTTGAATTGTCTATTGCAGAAGCAAGAAAATTAGGAATTGATGCTCCTGTTCGTCTTTCTGGAGACACAAAAGGGACACCAGGGATTACTATTAGTTTTGAAAATAATCATGTTAATTCTCCTGATGGGGCTATTATTGCAAAAAGGCATATTCATATAACCCCTGATGAGGCAAGAAGACTAAATCTTTCTCATGAAGAAGTTGTTTCTGTACAAGTATTAAGCGAGCAAAGAGCATTGACATTTGATGATACTATTGTTCGTATAGATGAAAAAGCTTCCTTTGCAATGCATATTGATATAGAAGAAGCTAATAGTGCAAATATTTCAAAACTAGGATATGGACTTATCCGAAAGGCAACAAAATAATGATAGACTTTTCTAGAGCCAATAAACTAATTGAACAAGTTGAAAAAGTTATTACGAACCCTAAAAAAGTGAGTAAAGGTTCTAAAATTAAAGTAGGTGTCGATCTTGGAACAATGTACACAGTTATTGTGGTTTGTGATGAAAATGACACACCTATATGTTGTAAGCTAAGACAAACTAATGTCGTAAGAGATGGTTTAGTATTAGATTATATTGAGGCTCGTCGTATAGTAGCTGAGCTCAAAAAAGAAGTAGAAGATGCTATTGGAGTAGAATTGACCCAAGCTTGTATTGCTGTACCACCTCAAACATCTGAATCAAACTCTAAAACGCATAAATATGTAGTTGAAGGGGCGGGGATGGAAGTAACTTCTGTACAAGATGAACCAACAGCTGCTAATAACGTATTACAAATCCAAAATGGAGCTGTCGTAGATATTGGTGGTGGTACAACAGGTACTTCTGTTATCCAAGATGGTATCGTTATTCATAGTGATGATGATGCTACAGGTGGAATGCATTGTACTTATGTTATTGCTGGTAATTTTAGGATTCCTTTTGAAGAAGCAGAGCTAATCAAAATGGACAAAAGTCGTGAACTAGAAGTGTTGACTATTGTTACCCCTGTTATTCAAAAAATGGCAGTTATTGTAGAAAAACATATACAATCTTATAGTGTTGATAGTATCGTTTTGTGTGGTGGTACAGCTTGTCTTAAAGGTATAGATCAAACCATAGAAAAAACAATTGATATAAAAACATACAAACCTCATAATCCTTTTTTGGTAACTCCAATGGGAATAGCAATGAGTTGTTCTGCATATACAGTTTAGGAGTAAATATGACATTATTAGAATTTATTAATTCTGTTTGTAAAGAAGTATTTACAGAAGA
>CAMQSH010000131.1 GCA_947036575.1 uncultured Brevinema sp.
ATCATCCGAATGTTTTATCAGATACTATTTTTAGAGCTGTTGATATTTGGAGAAACAAAAAATCTCTATGGGAGAAAATTGTTAAGACAGGTATGAAAGAAGACTGGTCCTGGAAAAGATCTGCGAAAGGATATCTTGATATGTATAATGAGGTGTTCTCTAGATCAAATTAATCAACTCATAATTAACAATTTTTAACAAAATATAATAAAAAACACTTCGTCAATAGGCGGAGTGTTTTTTATTAGACTCAGATTCCCTCTCTATTTTAGATATAGTCAAAAAGTTATGAATATTTCTAGTCAAAATTTTGACGAAAGTTTAATAATCACTCATAATATTAAATAAGGAAAATTCTCTATTAGAAATATTTCTTTTGAATAATATCTAGGGAGTCTACATGTCCTCAAGTAAAATACTTATTTTAGCTGGTGGCTCTTCTGCAGAAAAAGAAATCTCTAGACGTTCTGGCGAAAATTTGTACAAAGCTATCTCTGAAGCTGGCTTTAATACCACTATATTAGATCCTAGCCATGATAATTTTTCTTTTAATCTTCTCAAAAACTATGATATTATTTATCCTATTTTACATGGTACTAAAGGCGAAGATGGCTGTATTCAAGGTGTTTTAGAAACCCTTGGTATTCCTTATGCAGGCTGTGGGGTTCTTGCTAGTGCTCTTACTATGAACAAAGCTACTACCAAACAATTGTTTCAAACTTTAGATATTCCTTGTGCTCAAGGTTTTGTTACTAATACTAATTTAGAAGAAAATTTAACTAAAATCGAAAAACTTGGCTATCCTGTTTTTATTAAACCTGTCAGTGAAGGTTCCAGTGTTGGCTCTCTTATTCTTCATAACAAAGAAGAAGCTTTGGCTCTTCTACCAAAACATTTAAAAGAATTTCCAAATTCTTTGGTAGAACAATTACTTATAGGTAGAGAGATGACTGTAGGTATTATTGAACAAAATAACAAAATGATAATACTTCCTATCTTAGAACTAAAACCTAAGGCTGAATTTTACACCTTTGAAACTAAGTACACAGCAGGAATGACAGAGTTTGTTTTACCAGCTCCTATGGATCAAGAAACATTAGATCTTATCCATACCCATGTAACCACAATTTTTGAAGCATTTTATTTAAGAGATTGTGTTCGTGTTGATTTGATGCTCACTAAAGAAGGTCCTGTTTATTTAGAAGTGAATACAGCTCCTGGTATGACCAACACTAGTGATATCCCTTCCATGCTAAAAGCTGCTAATATTGATATAAAAGAATTTGCAACTCAAATCATTAAAAATGTACAAGGGAGAAATTTTTGTTAAATAAAAAAATATCTGCACTATTAATTATTTTTTTAGCTCTTTTCAGTTTTCTTGTCCATCAATCACTTTATGATGTTTTAAATATCTTTACCAATAGTTTTTCTATCAAAAAAATTAATATTAGTGGAGCTACATATTCTAAAAATGCTGAGTTTGACCAAATTATTACTTCAAGTACCAACTTAACAAGAGGGAATCTATCCTTATTGAATATAACAACACTAAAAAATCAATTAGAAACATTAGTATTAATTAAAAATGTGGACATTAGCAAGGATTTACCTTACACACTTACTATAAAAATAACAGAGCGTACGCCTGTTGCTTTTATAAAAATAAAAAATCAATCCTATCAAATAGACAATGATGGAGTAATTTTGGCATCTCTTACAAATTCTTTACCACTAGCCTTGCCTACTATTGATATTGGATTTGGGGTAGCATTAAATAACAATCAAGTTGTCGACGAGCATATTATAAATACACTATCTGCCTTACATAATACAAATATTATATTAATCGATAAAATACGTATTAATAAAAATCGAGAGACTTATTTTACACTCAAAAACACATTACCTCAGTTTTATATTGAAAAATTCACTCTTTCAGAAGATTTTATTTTTAAAGCACAACGTATAGGTAACACACTTAACACCACTAATTTACAAAAAACACCAAAAACAATTGATATTTATAGTAATCAAGATACATCAATAGGATTTTTCTAAAAATAAAAAGGATATTATGTGAGTACAAATTATTCTCCCTCTTCTACTATAATTGCTGGACTTGATATAGGCTCTAGTAAAACAAATGTTGTTATTACTAGACTTAATGACAATAACAATCCGGAAATTTTAGGTGCAGCTAGTGTTCCTTCACGTGGTATTAGAAAAGGTGTTATTGTTAATTTGGAGCAAGCTGCTTTAACCGTAACTGCTGTTATTGAAAAAGCCGAATTACAGGCTGGGGTAACTGTAGAATCTGTCATCTTAGGTGTTTCTGGTGGACATATAGAATTAACAAAAAGCAAAGGTGTTATTACCATTCCTTCCCAAAAAGAAGTGACAGCAGATGATATTAAGAGAGTTATAGAAACAGCCACAACTATTATCATTCCTCCTGATAGAGAAATTATTCATGTCTTACCTCAATCATTTTCTGTAGATGACCAACCTGGGATCAAAGATCCTATAGGAATGACAGGATCTCGTTTAGAAGTACATGTACATATTATTACTGTAGCTGCAACTTCTGTAAATAATCTCATCAAAAGTGTCTATAAAGCTGGATTTAATACAGCAGATATTATCCTAAAACCTCTAGCTGCAGCACGTGCCTTAATAAAAGAAGAAGAAAAAGACGAAGGCTGTATTTTAATTGATATTGGAGCAAGTACTACTAATTATGTTATTTTCACAGATGGTGGTATCAAACATACTGGTCAATTATCCATAGGTGGTGGACATGTTACTAATGATATTTCTTATGGGATGAAAACAACCTTACACATCGCTGAACAAATCAAATGTGATCATGGTTCTGCAATAGCCACCTCTATCCCTATGCAAGAACAATTAGAAATACCTACCCCTAATGGTAGAACAGAAAGAATAGAAAGTCGTAGGCTTTTATCTGAAATTATCCAACCTCGCTTAGAAGAAATTTTATTTTTAATCAACGAACAAATAGAAAAAACAGGCTTTAAATCGCATTTATCTGCTGGTGTTATCCTCACTGGTGGAGTGGCAAATACAGAATATTTAGAAGAGTTGGCTGGGGAAATTTTTCAATTACCAATTAGAATAGGTATGCCTTATCAATTCCGTGGATTAGATGAGTTTATCAAAAACCCGTCCTTTTCTACAGCAACAGGATTATCTCTCTATGGATTGCAAAGTACTCCTAAATTAGGTAATGTCAGTAGCCCAGATGAAGACAAAAATTTTCAAAAAATTGTCTATCGTATACAAGACTGGTTTAATGAGTTTTTCTAAAATATATGAAAAATATTAAGTAAACTATAAAATAAAAATTAAAAAAACCGATAATCAATATAATAGATATCATAAACTTTTATTTTTGACCTATTCTATTAAATAAATACTATATGATACTTGGAGGACTAATGTCTTACTTTGAAGAATTGTGGAGCGCTGGTAAAGAAGAGGAAGATGACTCTTTTCCACAAGATTCACCAAATGAACCAAACATTTTTTCTATCTTTGATCCTGAACAACTTGAGTCAACTCCTCAATTAAAAATTCCTTCTAATACTCAAGAAGAGGTTTTTTTCACACCTCAAAATATCATAAATACACCTAAGCCTACTCCTAACCCAGAACCAATACCTATACTCCACGAAAATCTTGATCTTGATTTAGAAGATATCTCTGTCGGTGGTAATCTAAAAGTTCTTGGTATTGGTGGTGCTGGATGTAATGCTGTTAATAGAATGATTGAAGACAATGTTGCTGGCGTAGAATTTATTGCTATTAATACTGATGTACAAGTTCTAAAAAAGTCATTAGCACAAAAATGTATCCCTATAGGAACTAAAATCACAAAAGGCTTAGGAGCTGGTGCAAAACCTGAAATTGGTGAAAAAGCAGCTCTTGAAAGTTCTGAAGAAATTAGAAATAATCTTAAAAATACAGACATGGTATTTATTACTGCCGGCATGGGTGGTGGTACAGGTACTGGAGCAGCTCCTGTTATTGCTCAAATTGCAAAAGAATCTGGCTGTCTTGTTGTTGCTGTTGTTACTTTACCATTCTCGTTTGAAGGTTCAAAAAGACAAAAAGCTGCTATTGAAGGTATAGACAAATTAAAAAATCATGTGGATACCATGCTTGTTATTTCTAACTCACGTATTTTTGAAATTGTTGAAAAAAATACTTCTGTAAAAGATGCTTTCAAAAAAATTGATGAAGTATTAAAACAAGCTGTTCAGGGTATCTCTGGTATCATTAGTGAAACAGCTATTATTAATGTTGACTTTAACGATGTAAAAACTATCCTTGCAAATCGTGGGGAAGCAATCATGGGTATTGGTCAAGCTAAGGGTGACGGACGTGCTCTAAAAGCAGCTCAAGAAGCTCTTGCTAATCCTCTCATCGAAAATAATACTTTCAGACAATCTGGAGCAATGGTAGCTAAAATCATTGGTGGATCTGATTTTGATATGAAAGAATTTCATGAAGCCGCTGAAGCTATTTCTCAATTCTGTAGACCTGATGCTGAAATTATTATGGGTTTAGATTTTGATGAAAATCTAAGAGATCAAGTACGTATTATTATTATTGCTACAGACTTAGTGAGAGATATTCCTAATAATAATCCTGTACCCATACAAAATCAACAAACACATAGTATGTTTAATACTATAGAAGATTTACAAAATATGCATTCTTTAGAACAACAACATCAACAAGATCTAGTTGAAAAAAATTATATTGATCATGATGAAGATTGGGGTATTAAATCAACAAAACCACAAAAACCTTTTTCACAACAAGCTCCTATCCAACAAAATACTTTTGGAGATAGAAGAAGTATTGACTTTTCATTAAGAAAAGAAGATACCCAAGTATATAATGAATTTGATCCTAGTGAGGCAAGACGTTCTGTTGGTGGAGTACCATCTATGGTTTCGGATCTTGACACTCCAGCGTTTTTAAGACGTAGAAAAAAAATTCACAATGACTCAAATTATTAATAATAATAGTACCGTTTCTAACGGTACTATTTATTAGGTGGAATATCATGAAAAATATTAAATTAATTTTATTACTTTTTTCCGTTTCTTTACTTATCAGTTGTCAGAAAAAAACTTTATTTTATGAAAAAGTTTTTGAAGCAGACCTTGGATTTGCAAGCAATCAAATTGGTAGCAATCTGCCTATTTTGGAAAGCTACAGTAATAGACAAGGTTTTCCTAATAGTACTCTACTAGATGTTCCTGCATTACTTATTCAAGAAAAAAAGCTATATGTTGCTGATTCTTATAATAAAGTTGTTACTATATTTCCTTTAGAAAAAGAAAATATTAAGACTGAACCTACCTTATCCATTCCTAATAAAGGAAAAGGGTATTCTTTTGCTAGACCTTATGAAGTTTTTGTTGATAGAAATACTGATATTTATATTCTAGCATCTATAGAAGATTTTGAGTCTTATGAAGTCCAAAATTATAGTAATCAAACAGCAGAAATCAAAAATTACGATCAGTTTCAAACAAAAA
>CAMQSH010000132.1 GCA_947036575.1 uncultured Brevinema sp.
GAGGAGATGATTTTTCAAACATTCCATCTATGCTAAAAGCACCGAGGACAACACAATCGATTTGACATTCTTTTTGAAGGATATCCTGTAAAGCGATAGCATTGATAGCCGTACCCAACATTCCTGCAGAATCGGCTTTGGAACGAGTGAGGTATTGAGCCGATGTACCTCTCATGATATTACCAGCACCGATGACGACACCTAATTGAGCGCCTGTGTAATGAGCTTTTTTGAGATCTTGAGCGAGGGAGAGTAGGGCATCATGATCGAGACCAGCCCCTTGAGCACCGCCTAGCATTTCGCCACTGGCTTTGATGAGAATTCTTTTTAACATATCTTCCTCTAATAGTATTTATGTGGTATTTTGCGTATACTAATTTATAGTGGATTTAGTATAATATATTTCATGCATTTAGTCAACGCTATATAGAAAATCCCCACTAAGGATAATAAACTTTTATACTTGCGAAATATAGTGAATATATTATAATATGAGAGTGTAAATTTATATTATATGAAATAAGGAAAAAGATTATGAAAAAAATCATATTATTAGGGAGTATATTACTATTCGCTCCTGTGTATGGGAATATTCTTAAATATTCTGAAAACGGAGACTTAAAGGGTGTGCAAGAATGTATACAAAAAAGAGCTGATATCAATCTCCAAAGTAAGAGTGGTACGACACCGTTAATTTTCGCTTCAGATAAAGGACATACAGAGATAGTAAAGCTCCTTATAGAAAAAGGAGCTAATGTTAATATGAAAAACAATCAGGAAGATACAGCTTTAATAAGAGCTTCATATAATGGGCACTTAGAAATAGTGAAAATATTAGTAGAAAAAGGTGCTGGTATCAATCTACAAAGTAAGAGTGGTACGACACCGTTAATTTTTGCTTCAGATAAAGGACATACAGAGATAGTAAAGCTCCTTATAGAAAAAGGAGCTAATGTTAATATGAAAAACAATCAGGAAGATACAGCTTTAATAAGAGCTTCATATAATGGGCACTTAGAAATAGTGAAAATATTAGTAGAAAAAGGTGCTGGTATTAATCTGCAAAACAGTAATGGTGCTACCCCATTAATGTATACTTCATATAATGGACACTTAGAAATAGTAAAGTATCTTATAAAAAATGGGGCTGATGTTACTATAAAAGATCGAAAAGGCTATACGGCGCTATTATGGGCTTCAGATAAAGGCTATGTAGAGATGGCGAAGAATCTTGTAGAAAGTGGAGCTGATGTTAGTGTAAAAGATAACAAAGGTGTCACAATTTTAATGTATGCCTCGGGTAAAGGACATGTAGAAGTAGTCAAATATCTGGTAGAAAATGGAGCTGATATCAATGTGAAAAATAATGAGGGCTATTCGGTATTAATGTATGCTTCAGAAAAAGGATATATAGAGATAGTAAAATATCTTGTAGAAAATGGAGCTGATATCAATGTAAAAAATAATGCTAGAACAACACTACTAATGTCTACTTCATATAACGGACACTTAGAAATAGTAAAATATTTTATGGAACGTGGAGCGGATATCAATGCAAAGGACGTCGGGGGTGATACAGCTTTGACATCTGCTTCATTCAATGGTCATGCAGAGATAGTAAAATATCTGGTAGAAAATGGAGCCGATATCAATGTAAAGAGCAAAAAAAATAAAACAGCTTTACTATGGGCTTCAGAAAAAAGGTATACAGAGATAGTAAAATATCTTGTTGCTAATGGAGCTGATATTGATCTGCAGGGTGGAGAATTTAATTGGACAGCATTACTATGGGCTTCTTTTGATGGTGATCTAGAGCTAGTAAAACATCTTGTTGCTAATGGAGCTAATATTAATATAAGAGATAGTAGAGATGATACCCCGCTAACAGTGGCCGTAATTAAAGATCACTTAGAAGTAGTGAAATATCTCGTAGAGAATGGAGCTAATGTTTATGCTGTAGGTGAGCATGGAAACACTCCATTAATGTTAGCCGCAGAAAAAAATCAGTTGGAAATAGTAAAATATCTC
Organism: uncultured Brevinema sp.; assembly: GCA_947036575.1. Lineage (GTDB taxonomy): Bacteria > Spirochaetota > Brevinematia > Brevinematales > Brevinemataceae > Brevinema_A. The sequence goes on from CAMQSH010000132.1 coordinate 2,029, forward strand.
TTAGAAAAAAGTAATAACGCATATGAAAGACCAGGTACATCAATACTAATACCAGCTTCCTTTAGAGGACATCAAGAACTGGTAAAATATTTGATAGAAAAGGGTGTTGATATTAATACGAAGGGCAATAATAATAAGACGGTTCTAATGTTTGCTTCATATAATGGACACTTAGAAATAGTAAAATTTTTTGTAGAAAATGGAGCCGACATCAATCTAAAAGATAATAATGGGGATACCGCAGTAATATGGGCTCTAGTCAATGATCACAAGGAAATAGCAGATTATCTCATAGAAAAAGGGGCAAAAGATAAATATAGTATTGGAACCTTAGATAAGGTTCTTTGGATAAAAGTAAAGTATATGATAGAAGATATAAGGGATTTTTTTGCTAATCTTGCTAATAAAATATAAGCAATACAGACCTTATGGGCTTTACTATTTTTAGGAAGTAGTACACATACCCATAGAAAAGTGGCGAATGCCACCTTAAAAATAATTATATCAGTTTTGTAAATTCTGTGGGCTTATGATTTCCTCTAGCCTATGGAGATTTGCAAATTGCTATATCCCCTATATTTCTTTCCCTATTCGGGGTTTGAGGTATAGGGGATATTTTTTGATATCAAAATGTAGTGTAAAGAGTTGTAATTATATAAAAAATAAATAGAAGACTTTTACTCTTGCTAAATATATAAAATATATTATAATTAAAAAAAGTGCAAATTTATATCTGTAAAAAGAGGGGAAAATGATTGAAAAATTTATACTGTTAGGATGTATATTGTTGCTCTCACCTACATATGGTAATATTGTTAAATATGCTGAGGCAGGTTCTTTCTCAAAGGTCAAAAAATGTATAGTAAAAGGTGTAGATATTAATACAGATGATAGTATTGGCAATACAGCATTAATTTCTGCTGCATCAAAAGGTCATAGGAAAATAATAAAATATCTCATAGAAAAAGGTGTAGATGTCAATACAAAGAATGATTTTGGAGTTGCAGCACTCACAGCAGCTTTATATGAAGGACATCTATCTACAGTAAAATATCTCATAGAAAATGGAGCTGATGTTAATCTACAGGCTCAAGATGGTGTTACAGCATTGATGGTAGCTTCATACAATGGTTATATAAAAACAGTAAAATATCTTATAGAAAATGGAGCAGATGTTAATATGCAAGGTGAAAATGGCAATACAGCATTAATTTCTGCTGCATCAAAAAGTCATATAAAAATAATAAAATATCTTATAGAAAATGGAGCTGATGTTAATCTGCAGGATAAATATGGTACAACAGCATTGATGATGGCTTCAGAAAAAGATACTGTAAAAATAGTAAGACACCTAGTAAAAAACAGAGCTAATATTAATCTGCAAAATGGAGTTGGTGATACAGCAATAATGTGGGCTTCACTCAATGGCTATATCAATACGGTAAAATATTTAGTAAAAAATGGCGTTAATATTAATCTACAGGATGAAAATGGTAGTACAGCATTAACAGGGGCTATACTCAATGGTCATATTAATGTAGTAAAATATCTTATAAAAAATGGAGCTAATGTTAATGTACAGGATATATATAGTTGGACGCCATTAATGATAGCTTCATACGAAGGTTGTTTAGAGGTGGTAAAATATCTAGTAGCAAAAGGGGCTAATGTTAATATAAAAAATATTAATGATCAATCAGCACTGTATTTTGCTTCAGATCGAGGTTATGAAGATATTGCAAACTATCTTATTAAAAATGGAGCAGATAAAAAATATCAAGTTAATGAATTAAAGAAATCTCTTTATATAAAATTAAATGGACAGTTACCAGATACAAACAATATAGTTGAGTAACTAAATTATAATAAGATACCTACTATTTACAGTAGGTGTCTTATTATATTGTAAGGAGATCTATATGGAAAATGATATTCCCTGATATTTATCAAAAATATAGAGAAAGATTTCCTTATAAGAAAAAAAATATTGTTCCTAAAAGTTAGGGTAAATCAAACGACGCATGACACTTATTTGCAAATTTTTTAATAAAATATTTATTTATTTATTGGTTTTTCTTATTGACAATCTGATATTAATACCATATACTAGTAATATATAAATAAAAATTAAGAGGATCTGATGAAAATAATAATATTACTTTGTATAATGATCTTACCAATTAATACTTATACTCAATTTTCAGCTAACAAAAATACTAGTCAAGAGCTTTCTGCTGAATCTAAAATGCTTATTGAACAAGCAAAAAACAACATTTCAGGTTCTTCTAAAAACAGAAAATCAATAAAAGATGCTGAAGGGCTTAATTTAGCAATTACTTCTAGTTTTACTGGTGGATTTATTCCATATCGAGGATTTTCAAATAAATATGGTGTTGTTGGAGATCTTTTTAATGCCACATCATTAGAAGTCTATTTCCCAGCACTAGCATCTACCCCAAAAACTAGATTTTTGATGACAGCACGGTTTTTCACCCCTGTAGTAGGACATGGCATAGGTAATTCTATGTATCTTCCTCGTCTTGGCTATGGAATAGGTTTTTCTAGTATGTTTTTTGATGGAAGAAATAAAAATGGCAAAGGTTGGACAGGTAATATTAATTTATTATTTGCTCAAGATTTTAATTTTTTAGATAGCGATAATATAAATTCTTATATTGAATCTAGTTATGTAATTAGTCGTATTGATTTTAGTATGCGTTGGAATCATTTTATAAGTCGTCATTTTGCTATTGTTTTTGGACTTGATTTTGGTGGTGGATTTACTTTTGAAGAATACAGTAGACAGATTGGTTCTGATGGTTATCCTGTAGAACCTCTAACTCCTTATGGAATTGGTACTACGGGTATTATCAATGTTGGACTAACTGTCGGGTTTATGTTTTAGGAGTTAATGAATGAAAAATTTAATGATAATAAGTTTTTTATTGCTAGGATCTTGTTCTGTTTCCATAGACAAACCAGAAAAAATTTCGAGATATTCTTTTCCAACAGAATGGCAAGGTTATTATACTAAAATTTCTAATGGTATCTATTTACCAGAAGAATTTAAAGTATCAGACAAATATATGAGCTATAAAGACACATCACGTTTTGCAGAGTACGATGACTTTTATACTTATCAGATAGAAAAAATAAATGAAGATAACACAACAGAATTTAGTTTTGATCCTGAGGATGCCTATAATAATTTTGAATGGGATGGAGTAGAAACTTGGTATATTTTTAAAAAATTATCAGATGGAAACATAGAAGTAAAAAAATATGAGATCTTTCTTATTCTACCTAGTGTTTCTACAGCTACTTATAAAAAAACACCTTTATAAAAACAATGGTTCGATGACTCCTTATGGACATGGTGTTACAGGTATTATCAATGTTGGGCTAACTGTCGGGTTTATGTTTTAGGAGTTAATGAATGAAAAATTTAATGATAATA
>CAMQSH010000133.1 GCA_947036575.1 uncultured Brevinema sp.
CTATTATCTATTCTCTCTATGGTATGGATAAAGATGATATTAGTGTGATTGAGGGGTAAGGTAATGCATTTAAAAGAATTTGTTTCAAATTATCAAACATATCCAGTATTATTTATAGGCTCTGGAATTAGTTTAAGATATTTAAAAGAATCGTTCACGTGGGAAAATTTACTTAAACATATTTGTTTTGAGATAACAGAAAATAACGAATATTTTTTAGATTTAAAATCACAGTATCAAAATGAAAATCAAACATATAGCTATGATAAAATAGCTAGTGAATTAGAGATTAAATTTACTGAATTTTGTAGTAAAAATAGAGATGGTAAATTTAAAGAAATTAATGATATGTTTTATAAGAATTTAGAAAATAATATTAATGTAAGCCGACTCAAAATATATATTTCAAAATTATTTGCTGATTTAGAGATAAAAGATGAACTTCAAGAAGAAATCAATGGTCTTAAAAATTTAAAGAAAAATATTAGTTCTATTATTACCACAAATTATGATACATTAATTGAAAACATATTTGATTTTTATCCCTTAATAGGAAATGATATCTTAATGAGTAATCCATATGGTACTGTATATAAAATACATGGATGTGTTAAACAACCTCAAGATATTATAGTTACAGAAAAAGACTATGAAAAATTCAATAAAAAATATGAATTAATACAAGCTCAATTACTATCTTTATTTATTCATAATCCTATTATTTTTATTGGCTATAGTATTAGTGACGAAAACATTAAGAAACTACTACGAATTATTTTTGACTATGTTACTCCTAATAGTGAAATAGCAGAAAAAATAAAATCAAACTTTTTAATTGTAGAATATGAGAAAGATAATACAAATTTAAATATTAGTGATTATGATATAGTACTAGAAAACAATACTACTGTTCGAGTCAATAAATTAAAAACAGATAATTTCAAAGGTTTATATACAGAACTAGCAAATTTTCAACCTCATGTTTCTGTAATGGATATTCGTAAAGTATATTCTATTATAAGAGAGATTGAAATAGTAGGTAGTGGTATTAAAGTTGAAATCGCTCAAGATATTGATAATCTAGGTAATCATGAAAAAATACTAGTTATTGGTAGTGATAAACAAATTCAAATACAATATGAAAATATTACAGGAAAAAAAATATTGAGAGATTATTTTAATATTATAGAAAATAAGATAGTAGAAAAGATAAATAAAATTGATGAGTGTCGTATTCAAAAAGATCAGTATTTTCCCATATATGGGTTTTCAAGTTTTAAAAATACTGTTATAGATAAAGTAGATATACTTAAACAACAACAAAAAGAAAAATTACAACATATTTTAATAGAAAAAAAAATTAATAAAAGAAAAGGGTTTACAAATATACAAGATATTATAGATGATGACAGTATTCCTAAAACATACAAAAAACATTATATATTATATTATTTACTTAAATCTAAAATAGCTATAGATAGTGTAGAAAAATACTTAAAGCAAGAAATAAATAAAGATACAGAATATCGTACTATTTTATGTGGTTACGATCTTGTAAAATATGGTACTAAAGAAGATATCCAAGAAATATTAAAGGGTATAAAATGATAAAAATATATTGCGATGAATCAGGTTTCACAGGATCTAAATTACTAGATTTAGATCAACCATATTTTATCTATGGTGCTATTGAATTAGACGACAATGAAGCTATTTCTATTGTAGATAATATAAAGAAATCTAGTAACATTCCCAATACAACAGAATTAAAGTATAAAACTCTTGGTAAAAATAAACAAAAAATAGTACAAGACCTTATAAATCAATATAAGAGTAAAATATTTTTAGATGTGTCTTATAAACCTTACACTCTATCTTCATGGTTTAGTTTCTATATTACAACTATGTTTGCTGATATATATATGCCTTTTCCTATGTTATTTTCTAACTATATATATGAGAATCATTTTAAACTAGTTGAAAATTTTTATGAATATTTTTTACAAGAAAAAACAGAATCTCAAATGGATAAAAAAAAACATAAAGACTTTTTACTCCAATGTATTGAAATACTTAGTATAAACATACCAAATATTAACAATTTAATTAAATATATTTCTACAGATGAAATGGATTGGTTAAAAAGTAATAATAATTTGTTTGATTTATCTGTATCTAGTGTTAATACTTTAACAAAAAGCTTTTCTACAAATAATCCACATCCGTTATTCTATTGTGATAATTCTAAACCTATTTCAAAATTTGTTAATAAAGAGATTTTAGGGAATGATAAATATGCTGTGGAATATAGAACTCTGCAAAATAAAATATGTTTAGACGATTCAAAAACAGTGGAAGGATTACAAGTCATTGATCTTATTGTTTCTCATATTTATACTGAATTAAAAACTAAAGACCTTATAACATGGACAGAAATATCAAAATATCTACTAAGAATAGAAATTCAATGGCATCTACATACAAAAACTACTTTATTAGATAATAAAGATATAATAATAGATAATATTTTTAATAGTTTTATTTTACATTCTCAAATTGATATAAACACAGAAAATACTATAGGAAATAGAATTGTTGATAAATTAGCATTAATAGAAAATGATGATGAAGCTTTTAATATAATGAATGAGTATTTTAGTACAATATAGAATGGCTATATAAATGTTTCTTATAAAACACTTTACAAATTCCTCAAAACGATATATAATAAGATAAAGTTATAGTGTACAAACAGTGTACAAAAAGAGACCACTTATATAGTAAAAGTGGGACTTGATAATCTTTGTAAGTGTATATAAAGAAATGAAATAAATAATAAAAATTGTTTCAGAACTCGTTTTGTTCTGAGCAATGACCTTAGGGTCTAAATATTTGGACAAATCTTTATAATACAAAGGTTTGTCCTTTTTTGATTTTAAACAAAATATCTATAGTGTACAAATAGTGTACGCTTTTTTAATCAAAAATATCTCTTTAGTATTTATTAAGTAGCTATGATTTTAATCTAAAATAAGGATTATAACTATGGGAATCTATCAAAGAAAAGAAAAGTTATAGACGTTTGTCTTTAGGAACTAAAAATTATGCTTTAGTTCAAAATATGTATGATAGTTATTTATTATCTCAAATTAAAGATAAATTTTCATCTCAAAAAATATCTCAAGAAATTATATCTAACAAAGCTCATCAAAAAACTAACTTAGATACAAATAAAAGACATAATATAATGAATATATTATCAAATATTAGGATATATAAATGTTTAAAATAATCCCCCATTAGGAAACTAATGGGGGATAAGTTCTATTACTTACTATAAGTGTCTATTATATATTCCGAAATCACTCTTACGATACATAGTAGAATTATCTATAGAACCTCTAGTACCTTTTGTACGTTTTACAAAAAGATTTAAATATTTTTGATCTGGATAAGCTCCCTCAAATATAGTTTTACCACTATAGGCATCTTGTAGATATAATGATCCTTCACTTTTTATTCTATCCAGTGTTACCATTAATTTAGCTGTACCTTGAGAAGCTATAATTACACGTTGTTTATCATCACTATATATTTGATAGGTAAAAGAGAGGACTGTTCCATTTCCAAGTCCAAATGCTCCAATTCTCTCAGGTAAAATTTCCATCCAATAGTATTTTTTACTTTGTTCTCCATAATATCTAAATTCAGATAAAGAACCAAAATTTATCATTGTTCTAAAAAGGGAGGTTATATTTGTACTTGCAGGTACTACGTCTATATTGCAATTATAAGCACGGGATTCAACTACTTTGTGGTAGTCTATCCCTTTTCTAATCTCTGAATTATAAACTCTTTTATCCAATCTATCAGTAGTCCCAGCACGTCCTTGTCCATTTAAGATAATAGCATATCCGATTCCTCCTGGAAATTCAGTTACACGATTACCATCCAATAATACTAGAGCAAATTCTCCAGTTTTTTTATTTCTCATTGCAGTTATCTGTAGTTCACCTTGAAAAGTCACCTCACTCACACTATCTGAAACTACAACTACTGCCTTATTTTTGTACCCACCGGTGCTACCAAGGAAAGAAGCTGTATATCTTTTTTTAGTATCTTTATGAAAAAAAGCAAAGTGATTATATCTTTTTTCAGGGATTAGTGAGCTTGGTACTCTACTATCAGTAAATCTTTCGCTTTTATACTCATTATGAGGATCTAATTCTGAAAGAAGAATAACTGAACTTTGTCTACTCATTTTGGATATCCCTTGCATTTGTTGTTCAGATGCTTCTTGTGTAGATTCTACAGTACTACAACCTGTGAATAATATACTTACGATTAGTATATTTGATATGAAATTTTTCATGTTTTAATAACTCCTTTATAAGATATTTATTATTTTTATAAGATATTTATTATTTTATTTATTATTCTAATATTACTAATAACTCTATCTAATAAGCTAGATAGGTTAAGTAATTTCTTATATATTTTTTATAAATGTATTCTTTTTTTGTTGTTCCTAGTTTTAAATTAACAATAACAGAATGTTCTGAAAACTCTATAAATCTCGTAAGATTGTTTCTAATTTGTTATATGTACTAATTATAAGGACTTTTACAATCTCTGAAATTAGTATAACAGGTATAAAAATTATTGTCAAAATATGTATTAATATGTTTGTAAAATCTAATAAAGTTGGTTTAGAAATACAACAGGAACGCTTGTACTTAAGTAATTCTAAAACATTTATCTCACACAAGAATTTCTCAGATACGAAGATATAAAAACAATATCAAAGTATTATTACACGATGAGCTTACAAAATAATACTCAGGTAGTAGTTTTGTAATTAAGGTAGGGTCTATTGATTCTTGTATTGCGTTTATATACAAATAATAGTATAATAAAAGATAAGTAGATGAAAGTTAGAGCAAATTAAAAGTCAACTAAAAAAAGCAATAGTTTTATTAATTAATGAAGGGACTATTAAAAAACATGAAGATATTTCTAGCAAGGAATTTAGAAACCAATTAACTGAAAAATGGTGTGATTTATTAACAGACTATAGAGAAGAAATTACTCAATTAGAAAATGATTTTGCAATAGATAGAATAGGGTTTATTGGTGTTCTGTTAGAAAAGATAGATTTACAAAAATGCTATGCTTGGCATGATAAAACTCAAAAAAAAGCTTTACAACAGCTATCTGATGAAATTAATAATGGTATACATGATACTGAAATCAAACAACAAATGTCAGAGCAAGATGCTGAAGAGTAGATTTTGAGCAGAACGCTGTGGAAATGATTAGTAATAATAATATTGGAGAATTCTATGAGAATACCTATACAAAACACAAGCTTATTAGTAGTGGATATTCAAGAAAAATTTGTGTCTCATATTTATGAGTATGAAAAGCTATTAGCAAATTGTTGTGCTCTTATTAAAGGATGT
>CAMQSH010000134.1 GCA_947036575.1 uncultured Brevinema sp.
AAAATGGTAAGCAAATTTTTATCCTACCGAATGACGGATATTCCATAAAATAAAATATATTATCTTAAAACCAAACATAAAAAAAGATACCTAAATATAAATATTATATAGCTCTTCTTATATTTATGACCGATAAAAATTAAATTGTTATAGTTTCTATATTTGTATAATCAAGAGTTACTGTAACTTCCTTAAAAGCGATCTGAAATAACAATAGATCTTCTCCACCAAACTCTATAGTTTCTTTATAACCTTCAATTTTAGAAATAAAAAAATCAGCCAGATCTTTTATTAATAGTGTGCTTTTAGAAACAATCCCTTTACCTCTTACATGTTCTGTATCAATAGTGGGTATTGTTGTGAAAGCAATCTTAGGGTTTTTTTCAAACTCCCTAATTTTGTCATTATCCTTAAAACTTGTGAAATAAATCTTTTTATCTTCTTTAACATAAATAAAATTAACAATTCTTACATTAGGTATATCATTCACACTCGTTGCAATTACCAATGTAGGTTGCTCTTTCATCATTTTTCAAAATTTTCTATAGACATTTTAAAAGCTCCAAATATATTACTTTTTATTATATATTGTATATCATCTTGAAACTATTATCAATAAAAAAAGCTACCTAATAGATATTAGATAGCTTTTTTAGATTTGTTCATTTTATTTTAGTGCTTGTTTCATAGCATCTGCAAGAAATTCTACATCAGATCCTATAATTACTTGTACAGAATCGTGTAATTTCATAATACCTTTTGCACCGAGTTGTTTAATTTTTACTTCATCAATAAGCTCAGAATTGTGCAATTTAATACGAAGTCTTGTAACACAATTTGTTAATTCTGTAAAATTATCCTTTCCACCTAAAGCAGCTATATATAGAGGTGCTACTTCCTCATAAGAATCTTTTTTGGGATTAGAAGAATCCACTAAAGGAGTTATTTCCTCTGGATTACGTCCTGGAGTGTTGAGGTTTAACACTTTAATAAGTGTATAAAAAACAAAGAAATATACTACAAAAAATCCTACTCCTAAAACAGGAATTAACCAACCATTCGTAAAATAATTCCAAGATAAAATAAGGTCAATAATACCACCTGAGAATGTAAATCCTGCTTTTAATCCAAGAATATTAGCAAGAGCAAAACTTGTTCCCATCAATACCGCATGAACCGCATATAATAGTGGTGCTACAAATAAGAAAGAAAATTCTATAGGTTCTGTCACCCCAGTTAATAAAGAAGTTAAAGCAACACTAACAAACAAGCCTGAAACTGTATAACGACGTTCTTTTGGGACAGAGAGATACATTGCTAGTGCTGCAGCAGGCAGTCCAAAAATCATCACTGGGTAAAATCCAGCCATAAATATTCCAGCAGTAGGATCTCCAGCAAAAAAACGATTTAAATCACCAACAACTTGTTCTCCACTTGCATTCGTATAAGTACCAAGAGCAAAGTAAGCATATTTTTCGATAATATGTTGTAAACCAAAAGGAATTAACAATCTGTTAAAAACACCATAGAAAAATAGTCCTATTGCACCAGCTCCTGTAATCCAGTTAGCTAAATTTTGAATACCAGCACTCACTGCAGGCCATACATATCCAAGACCTATAGCTACGACTACAGAAATTAATCCTGCCATAATAGGTACAAATCGTTTTCCTCCAAAAAATGCTAAAAATATAGGTACTTGAGTTTTGTAGAAATGATTATAAGTATAACCTCCGATAAAACCAGCAATAACACCACCAAAAATCAATAGATTATTATCAGCATTAATAACTTTAGTTACAGCTGTAATAATAAGATAAGAAAGAGCTCCCGCTAATCCAGCAGCAATATCTCTATCTTTTGCAAGTCCCCCAGCAATACCAATAGCAAATAATAAAGCCAAATTGGCAAAGATAGCAAGACCAGCTTCCAAAACAATAGCATTATTCATTAAATCTGGTTGCCCAAGTCTTAATAAAAGACCTGCAATAGGTAAAACTGCAATAGGTAAGACTAAGGCTTGACCTATTTTTTGAAGTTCAGATAACAAACTTCCAAAAAAATTATGATTTTTCATATTTTCTCCTATTAATTAATTATATAATTTATATTATACGTATAAATATATATTTGTCAACATTTAGTAACCTATTATTCAAACTCAATAAAAAAATTATCCTTATCATATCCCTTCAAAAGTGATATCTATGACCCCCTCTCAATAAAAAACACCCTTCGATTTGAAGAGTGTTTTTATTATCTTTAGATTATTTATTCTCTTGAGCAAATTTTGCAGCTCTTTCACCACTTCTTCGTCCAAAAATTGTAATATCAGCTACAGCGTTTCCTCCGAGACGATTTGCCCCATGTATTCCACCAACTACTTCTCCAGCAGCGTATAATCCTTTAATAGGAGTATTATTCGTGAGTAGTACTTGAGAATCAGTATTTACTGCAATTCCACCCATAGTATGATGAATCACAGGAAGTACAGCAATAGCATAGTAAGACCCTTCTGTTAATGCTTTACCAAAAACTGTTCTCCCTAAAAGATCTTTTTGAGATAAGACACTTTCATTATATTTTGTGATTGTATCTTGTAAGATTACAGGATCAACTGTAAGAGCAGATGCTAATTCTTCAACTGTTTTTCCAGATTTAACAAGACCTAAACTTTCATAATTTTTTACTGCTCCCAAGTTTTTTCTAACTTGTTCATCATAAATTAAATAAGCTTTGGCTGGGTTTTGTATAAGGATAGCTGCTGAAACAACATCTCTTGTTCCTAACTCATTAATAAATCTTTGCCCCTCTTGGTTGACCATAATCCCACCAGATCCTCTTACTGCCTCTGTAATAAGTAAAGATCTTGTTGCTTCTCCTGTAGGATGAATTTGTATAAATTCCATATCTTTGAGTTGTATTCCTAATTTATTTGCAATAGGAAAAATATCTCCTGTAGCACCTTTTTGATTACTCGTTTTGAATCCTTTAAGTTTTGGATTATAAGAAACTATCATTTCTAAATTAGCTCCAAAACCACCTGTTGCAATAACAACAGCTTTAGCAATAATACTATATCTTGTGTTTTTATCTTCTACAACAACACTATTTATCTGATTATTTTGAATGACAAAATTAACTGCCTTAGTATCTGTACGAATATCAATTCCTAAGTTATTAGCTTCTGTAATAAGACCATCTGTTAAATAAGGACCAACAGCATAACCCCCTTCAGGCTGGTGAGCACGTTTTTTACTACTTCCACCTAAAATAGACATTTTTGAAAGAGTGATTCCTTTTGATGCTAACCAATCAATAGTATTAGAACCGTCGTCTGAAAGGATTCTTACCAATTGAGGATCATTTTTATTTTGTCCCCCTTTCATTGTATCTTCATAAAAAATTTGAGGGGTATCATCGATATTTTGAGCTTTTTGAGGTTTGGTACCAGCTGCATTTAGCCCACCTGTTGCATAAAGGGTATTTCCACCTAGTAAGGACATTTTTTCTACTAATATAACTTTACTACCACTTTCTGTAGCAGTAATAGCTGCTGTCAATCCAGCACCACCACCACCGATTACCAACACATCTACCATGATATTAGTGCCATTAGTGATTTCAGATTGTATAGGATCTTTGGTATTAATAGTAATTTTATATTCTCCAAATTTTGACTTTTCTAGTGCTTCAGCAACTGCCACTTTATAAGCATAAGAAGTAAATGTAGCCCCTGAAATACTATCTACTTCTGGACTTTGACGCTCAATAATACGTTTTTCCAAAAGAGTAAAAGCTTTCCCACCAACATAAGACGATTCATTGTGATTTAATACTTTAATTTGTTTGATTTGATTATTATCTACTAATACAGAAACTTCTACATTTCCACCAAAACCAGGTCCAGTACCTATTTGTTCTTTGGGAGCACAAGCCCCTAGCAATAATAAAATAATTAGTAATTTCATATTTCCTCCTATTTAATTATGTTATACGTATAAATACATATTTGTCAACATTTAACAACCTATTATTTAATATTTTTAGTTCTAAAAATTTCTATAAACATTTTTCACCTTATTTTATAAAAATTATACCCTGTATTTCAGATAACATCCACCATAGTAAAAGCATAATTATTTTTATTAATATATACTTAATTACTGTTTGAATTCTTCCCAAGGTGAATTTTTATCTACTCTTGTAGCGTAAGAGCCTAAGGGCATACTTGCTAATTCTCCTACAGAATTATCCAACTCAAAAATTTCTTTAAGTGATACAATGCTTGCTTCCGAAGTTTCGTGAGTTACTAAATCGCATAGAAATTGCCATGCCCCATCATCTTCATCATGGCTAGCATATTGTATCTCTACACCTCCATTAATAATATGGCAACAAGTAAAAACTGCTACATTTTCTTTTTCATCAAACGGAAAATTCATAGTAAACCTCCATAATAACAACTTATTATTATATCTAATTTTAAATTGTTGATTAAGTTACAATAAAATAATAGTGATAAAAAAACAACTAGCTTAAGTTAGTTGTTTTTTATTAATATGTTTTAACTAATAAGATCAATAAGATTTTAAAAAACTAACATTCCATTCTCATCATATTTGAAAAATAAGCATGATACCCACCAAAAAAAACATCTTGAGGTTCTTTGATGATTGTTGCTCCTGCAGATTTGGCTAATTCAATGATCTAATTAACTTCTTCTTTTTGTGCTACATTATAAGCTAAAGTCATTCCTTTAAAATAAGTGTGATCTTTGATAACAGAAAAATCAGGATTGATATCTTACACTAAATTTAATATAGGGAATAATTCAAACTTTGTCTCTGGCGTGTCAAAAAATACGACTGGAGGATTGTTTGCTTTTTCTGTTGTTTGAAAGCCTAGACTATCTCTATAAAATTTAAGTGATTGCTCCATATTCTCAACACCTAAACAAATCACATTAACTCTATTCATAATAAAACTCCTTTAGAAAATTGAGAAGATTCTATATCCGAACAAATTTTCTTAAAAACACGATGTTTTGACTCTTTTACAGACAGGATGTCTATGGTAAAAGTATATACAGAATTTTCATAGAATAATTCTATACTCCTGTATATATTATATATCATAAAATATTTTTGTAAATAGACTTTTACTATATAGAATCAATACGCTACAATCAGTTATGAACAAATTAAATAGCAAAATCAAAAAAACACCATAGCAAAAGTATGGTGTTTTTATTGATTGTATTATAATGCTAAAATTAATTATTATTGTCCTAATCTCAACGCTCTTTCGAACATTTGTTTTGAAGAATCGATCAAGGTAACATTAGCTTCGTAAGATCTATTTGCAGAGATCATATTCACCATTTCTTTAACGA
>CAMQSH010000135.1 GCA_947036575.1 uncultured Brevinema sp.
TTTTTTTTTTTTTTTTTTTTTTTGTTTTTTTTTTTTTTTTTTTTTTTTTTTTTTTAACTTTCTTTTTATTCAACAATCCAACAATACAAAAAACATTAATATACAATACATAAATCAAAAAGCTGCTAGGTCTACATTGCCATGCCCCAGAATGTCATCCACTTTTCCCATTTACTGTCCATCTGTGACGCTTTAAGTCTTATTCTGTGTGTCAGTCTTTCCAGTATTTCTAACTCTCCCACTGTGGTCACCCACTGGTCCTCCGTAGGCGCCTCTTCACTGCCCCACTTCCGTGTGATAGTCTTCTTCGCTGCGACCATGAGTATACTGAATAAATACGAGTCCTTTGGTTGAATCTCAGTCTCTGTGTAGTTACTCAGATAGAGCAGTTTCGGGTCCATAGGAAATTCGTATCCTAGTATCTCCTGTGACCTCTGATGTACCATCTCCCAAAACCTTTTGATTTTATAGCAATTCCAAAATATATGTGCATGATTCGCCTCATGCATTCCACAGCTTCTCCAACATGTCTTTTTTACAACAGAGTAGTTGTTAGAGATTTTAGGTGTAATGAAAAACCGTATCAAATTTTTCCAAGAGAATTCTCTCCAAGCTCGTGAACTAGTTGTGGTTTTGTGTCTTTTCCACATATTGTCCCAATCATCCTCAGATATCTTTATATTAAATTCTGTTTCCCATTTCTCTCTTATATATCCTGTTGTGCTTTTGTCAATCATCAATGCTTTGTACAGTGTCGTTATCGCCCTAATATGTTTCCCCTTATATGCATTAATCATTACCCGTACCACCTCATTTGTTTCCAAGGTAAGTTCTCTTCTAATTTGTTTCTCATAGTAGTCCCGCATTTGAAGATACCTGTAAAATTCCCGCCAATCCAAATCGTATTTATTTTTCAATTCTTGAAAGTTAACCATTTCCCCTTTTTCTACCAGCGTGCACCATGCTGTAATACCTTTGTAGACCCATCTTCCGAATCCCCCACCTTGCCCTGTCGGTTTGAATTTGCTATCAAAAGCTACCCATTTCAATAAGTATGCGTCCTTCTCCGCTCTGTTGTATCTGAGTATCCTGAACCATAAATCCATAGTGAATCTTGTAATTGAATCCATTTGCTTTGTAACATTCCTAAACGTTTCCTTGTCTCCTATTATATTCTGTATCGGACAACTTCCAACCGTTTTCTCCATTTCTTTCCATTTCGCCGTATAATCTGGTCTACACCAACAGGCTACATACTTCAACTGGGCGGCATGGAAATATTCTTTCAGGTTAGGTAGACTGAGTCCCCCTCTTTCTCTCTGTAGCTGGAGTGTTTTGAACCTCACTCTAGGCCGCTTCCCATTCCATATAAATCTGGAGATCATTTTGTCCCATGATGTGAATTGTGTTTGAGGGATCTCTATTGGAAGTGACTGAAATAAATATAAAAGTCTAGGCAATACATTCATTCTTATTAATTCGATCCTTGAGCTAAAATCCAATGTTAAGGTAGACCAACGATGTATGTCTTGCAATAATTCACAATTAATTTTTTCATAGTTTGCCTTATATAAACCCGCCAATTGCCTAGTCACTTCTATTCCCAAATACTTAATCTTCTTTAGGTTCCAATTTAAATCGAATCTTTCCCTAATTTGTTTTGATGGAGTGTAATTAACTGTGAGTATTTGGGTTTTAGTGATATTTATCTTGTAACCTGATAGCCGTCCATATGATTCCAACAGCCCCAATAACTCCGGTATCGAGTCGCTCGGTCGCTCCACGTATGCTATGACGTCATCGGCGAAGAGGCTCACCTTCTGCTCTACCCCGCATACAGTCACCCCTTGAATTAGCTTATTCTCGCGTATGGCTTCCGCCAGCGGTTCAATGAAGTATGCGAATAAAGTAGGCGAAAGGCAACACCCCTGTCTAGTCGATCTCTGTAGTTCAAATTTGCCAGTCAAGCTTCCGTTTATTTTGAGTCTAGCTGTAGGTCGCTGATATAGAGTCTGAATTGTCCGTATTGATCGTTCATTGAATCCAAATCTCTCTAATACTGTAAATAGGAAAGTCCAATTCACCCTATCGAAAGCCTTTTCGGCATCTATACTAACTAATACCGTTTCTCTCTTCTGTTTATTTGCCTGATCTATGATGTGTAGAGTTCTCCTAATGTTGTCTTGTGTCTGTCTCCCTCTCACAAATCCCGTTTGGTCCTCGTCAATCAGGTCCGTTGTAAAAGTGTCTAGACGTTTAGAAATAATGGACGTATATATTTTATAATCTACATTCAGCAAAGAGATCGGTCTATAGCTTGCGCATAAGTCCCTATCTCTTCCCGGTTTGGGCAAGACCGTTATTATGGCTTCTGTCCATGTTGGTGGCAACTCGTCTTTTTGTAATGTCCAATTAAAAGATTTAACTAATAAAGGTGATAGTTCGTTTCTAAACGCCTTATACCATTCCACCGGATAACCGTCGCTACCCGGCGATTTCGCATTTTTTAATCCGTTTATTGCCTCATCTACCTCCTTTATTGTTATCTCCCTCGTTAATGAATCATTTTGCATTTCCCCTATTGACGGAAGATCTAATTTGTTCAAAAAAGCTCTCATCTCTTCTCTATCTGCAGACTCCGGCTGCTCATATAACTCTTTATAATATTTCAGAAATATCCTCTCTATATCCTTTGGTTCGGTGGTCAAGTTATTCGTTTGGGGGTCCCGAATTTTATGAATTTGACTCATTTCAAGTTGCTTTCTTGTCCGTCTAGCTAATAGTTTGGTCGCTCTCGGGCCAACCTCATAATAACTCTGTTTCGTGAATAATATTTTACGTTCTATCTCCTCTGTCAGATGCTCATTTACTTTTAATTTGACGAGTTTGATTTTGTTTTGAATATGCAATTCAGGTGTTTTTTGATATTCTCTTTCCAATTCTCTCAGCTCCACCATATTGTTCTTGTATGTTACCATTTTCGTTTTTTTTGCGTGTGTTGATTCCGAAATTAATTTTCCCCTCATAACTGCCTTCAGGGCGTCCCATACCATCGTTGGTTTCACCATCCCATTATCATTCTCCCTAACATAATTTTGTATTTCCAATTTAATCCTTTCCTTCCTCTTATCATTATTGAGCAGTCCTATATTCATCCTCCAATTGGTTAATCTCTTACGGTCGCTTATAACTATGTCGAGGTACACTGGATTATGGTCTGACACATCTGCCCCTCCTATATGACATTCTTTCACTCTGTGTATATTTCCCGAATCTACAAATAAATAATCTATTCTAGAATGTACTTTATGAGCTGCCGAATAATGCGTAAAGTCCCTCTCTAGCGGATGTAGGCTCCTCCATATATCGGTTAATCCCATATCCTCTAATAATGTGTTCACATATTTGCATACCTGTATTCTAGATCTTTTCTCGCTTGTTGTATCTATATTATGGTTTAAGACTACATTAAAATCCCCCCCACAAATTAAAATACCCTCCGTTTCCACCGCAATTACATCAAATATTGATCTAAAGAAATGTTTGTCACAGTCAGGGGGCGCATAAATATTCACCAGAGTAACCATCACATTGTCCAACATTCCCTTTACTATAATATACCGTCCCTCCCCATCCCTTATTTCTTTCTCAAATTTGAATTGGACTTGATTTGATATCATAATTGTTACACCCCGTCTCGGGCCATTCTTAAACCAACTACTGTATGTATTTCTAAACCCATATTTTTTTAGTTTATCGTGTTCCAATTTGGTAAGATGCGTCTCCTGTAGGTATACTATTTGGGCTCCATCCCTTTTCAATTTCGTCATGACCTTATCTCTCTTTCTGGGAGTATTTAAACCATTGACATTAAGTGACACCAAACTAACAGTGGTACTCATCCTGTCCTGCTTCCATGCCCCTCGGATGACCTGTAGCAGCAAACTAAAACAAACATTAAACCTTGCAGAACGTGCAGGTAATAATAAACATTTACAAAAAGTAACTTAACACATAACAAGTGTCTTCCAAAAAGGGGGTTTTCTCTCCCCCAAGTCCCGTTGGAAGGCTGAGGAGTGAACCTTTCTATCAGAAAGGGCCCCTCGCTAGAGCCGAGCTCATACCCATTCTGTAGGGCTTCACTCTGCCTAGTCATGTCCAACTCTCTCGATCCAGCCTCTCTCTATCGGCAACCAAAGTTCTCCATAGGCTATAGGCTTCTATGTGTTTGTTCGGTGTTAGTTAACCATTTTGAAATAAACATCAGGTTTCCATCCCTTTCGCAACTTCTCGTTTCCTGAGATATCCTGTCGCTACGTGTAAGCTACCTAGTCTAACCATAGGTTACATCACCTGTTCAGATTTCACTTCACGACAGTCCCACTCTGGTCCTGCTCATCTTCCCCTCCGGAATTCCTTCAGCTTCTCTCTGGCAGCGGCCGCCGCAGACCTTCCTTGTTTATTTCCCTTCACCTGTTGCCAGTCATCCCGGTCCTGAGTCGCCTGTCTCCCCGTAGACACGCTGCCATCTCCTGGGTCCGTCGCCTCGAATCCCCTCCTCGCCATCTCTCTCTTCACTTCTCCCGGGTTGTCGTACATCTTTACCCCGCTATCCCAGTGGATTCTCATTCGCGTCAGCGGGGTCTGGAAGCGTATCCCCTTCTCCTTCAGGATCTTTTTCACCGCCATATATTCTCTCCTCTTCTGAGCCACTTCAGTCGCGTAATCGTGATCGAAGAATATCCTCTTCTCCCCCACTTGTACTTTCTTCTTCCATGCTCGGCTGAGAACCATCTCTTTAATCTCGAATTGTAGAAAATTGACCACCATTGAACGGGGTGGTTTGTCCGGAGGCGGTTTCTGCGCCAGTGCTCTGTGTGCTCTTTGTATCTGGAGCTGGGTGTCGTTCGGCAACTCGAGTTCGGTGATCAGAAAGCGTTCCAAAAACTTGCTGGCCGAATTTTCCTCCGTGCCCTCCGGTATGCCAAAAATGCGAATGTTGTTACGCCGCGACCTACCCTCGAGGTCCGTCATCTTTTCTTGCATCCCTTGAGTCTGGGTCGTCATATTTAGCAGCTGCCTTTTCGCTTCAGTCTGCCATTCCTCAAGTTCAGCTATACGAGCCTGGGCCTCCTCCATATGGTCAGCCTGTGCCTTCAGGTCCTCACTAACCGCCTCGAATTTGCAGTCCATTTCTCTCCGGCACTTGGCGAACTCTTCCTTCACTTCCCGTCTCACATCGTTTATTCCTTGTTTGACTTCTTTAACCTCTCCGTTCATTTCACCTAGTTGTTTCATTATGGGGG
>CAMQSH010000136.1 GCA_947036575.1 uncultured Brevinema sp.
ATTTGATGTTTTATTAGTATAGGAGCGACAATGTTTGTTAGAAAATCTGTCGTTTGTTCTACTGCATAACCTATAAAATTATTTGCATTTAATGTTTCAGTAATCTCTTCTCCGCCTAGAGGGAAATTTTCATCAGTACTCAATCGAGTAATAAGATCATTATCTAAGCCTTCGTTTTTGACTCTATGTGAAGATTCCATGGCGTGAGTACGAATAATCTCATGTAATTCTTGTCTATCACCACCTTTTTTGACAGCCTTCATCAATAAGGCTTCTGTTGCAATAAAAGGAAGTTCTTCATTAATATGTTTTGCTATTATTTTAGGATAAATAGTCAATCGACAGGATATTTTTTCACAAAGGATTAGCACAGCATCTGTTGCTAAAAATAATTGAGGTATTGTTACTCTTTTGTTTGCGGAATCGTCTAATGTTCTCTCAAACCATTGTGTAGAAGCTACTAAAGAAGGAGAGCTACTTAAAGAAATAATAAATTTAGATAAAGCAGCAATACGCTCTGAAAGGATAGGATTTCTTTTGTAAGCCATGGCACTAGAGCCAATTTGTTTTTCTTCAAAAATTTCTTCCATTTCTTTTAACGATTGAAGTAATCGAATATCATTGGTGAATTTGTGGGCTGATTGTGCTATTTGATTGAGGAGATCAGCGACTTTAGAATCAATTTTTCTATCATAAGTTTGTCCACTAACAGGAATACTATTAACAAATTCAAGTTTACGAACGATTAAATGATCGAGATGTTTGAATTTTTCGTAATCACCATCAAAAAGATCAGCAAAGCCACTACCAGTTCCTACAGCACCTTTAATACCTCTTAGTGCAAGATTATCATAAAGATGATCTAAGTCTTGTAAATCCATGAGAAAACTTTGTATCCAAAGAGTAGTTCTTTTACCGACTGTAGTTAATTGTGCTGCTTGAAAGTGTGTAAAACCAAGAGTAGGGATATCTTTAGTTTTTAGAGCAAAAAGTGATAATGCTTCTATTGTTTGTACCAAGCCAATACGAATAATTTCTAAGCCTTTTTTGATTTGAATAAGATCTGTATTATCAGTCACGAAAGCAGAGGTAGCACCAAGATGAATGATCCCTCTAGCACTAGGTGCAACATCGCCATAGGCTTTTATGTGAGCCATCACATCATGATGTAATTCTTGTTCGTATTTTTTGACATTTTTGTAATCAATAGTGTTTAGATTATCTTTTAACTCTTGAATTTGTTCAGGTGTAATAGCAAGTCCAAGTTCCATTTGTGATTCAGCAAGAGCAATCCACAACTTTCTCCAGGTAATATATTTATTATCGTTGGAAAAATTAGAAAGCATATTTTGAGAGCTATAGCGTTCTGACCAAGGGGCATTATAAAATTCTGACATAGATCCTTCTTTTTGGTTATAATTTGTACTATCTAACAATAAATTGATTTCTATCAACGCCTGTAGAGATAAAAGAGATTTTACAATCAATCAATTCTTCTATTTTTAAGATATATGCTTGAGCTGTTTTTGGTAATTCATCAAATGATTTACAATTAGATATATCTTCTGTCCACCCTGGCATTGTTTGATAAATAGGTTTAGCACATTGATTGTCTTCTATAGAAGAAGGGATATAATCTACTTTTTTACCATTGATTTCGTAAGCAACACAAATGAGAATTTCTTTTAGTCCACTTAAAATATCTATTTTAGTAAGAGCAATATCTGTGAGTCCATTAATAGCAACTGCATGATTTACTACCACTGTATCCAACCAACCACAACGACGAGGACGACCCGTAGTAGAGCCATATTCTCCACCTTTTTCTCTTAGCCATTCACCTTGTTCATTGTGGAGTTCGGAAACAAAAGGACCTTCACCGACACGTGTTGCATAGGCTTTACACACACCAATATTTTTATCTACATGTTTGAAAGCAATCCCAGAACCGACACAAGCTCCGTTAGTTGTAGGAGAGGAAGAAGTCACATAAGGATAATGTCCATGGTCAATATCAAGCATCATTGCTTGAGCACCTTCAAGAAGGATTTTTTTATTTTGTTTTAAGGCTAGTTGTAATTCTTGCTCAGCATTAATGATACGCTTTTTTAATTTTTCAGCAAAGATCATATAGGAGTTAAAAATTTCGTCAAAAGATAAATCTTCTTTATTAAAAACTTTGGTTAATAATTGATTTTTGATATTTAAGGTGTTTTTTAGTTTACGTGCAAAATTTTCTTTGTTTAATAGATCTTCTACACGAAGTCCTATTCGTTCAAATTTGTCCCCATAACAAGGTCCAATACCACGCTTGGTAGTACCAATTTTGTCATCACCTTTTAAGCTTTCCCATAAGCCATCTAAAATAACATGGTAAGGCATAATAAGATGTGCTCTACCACTAATTAATACATGGTCTGTATTAAAATTTCTATCTTCTAATTCTTTGATTTCTTCTAAAAATACAGCAGGATCAATAACGACTCCAGTACCGAGAATACAAGTACTATGAGAATGAAGTACGCCAGATGGTAATAAATGAAGCACAAATTTTTCTCCACCAACGTGAACAGTATGACCAGCGTTATTACCGCCACCAAATCGTACTACATAATCAACATCTTTTCCAAGACTGTCAATAACTTTTCCTTTTCCTTCATCTCCCCATTGGGTACCAACAAGTATGTTTACAGGCATAGCATTCCTCTTTTTTTCGCAAAAAAAGGCGAAGATTATGAAATCCTCGCCTTTTTGCAAATTATTTCCTTTAATTATACACTATTTTTAGAAAATTACAAGAGTTTTGTAATTTATTTTTATATTTATTAAGTAATAGTATGAGAAAATTTAATTTAAAATACTTTTTATATGATCTTGAGCTTGTTTAAAAGAAGAACATACAAAATGAGCATTAGAAAAATCAAAATTTTCTGTCCATTCATTTTTGATCGCGATAGTGTAACACCCTGCGGCAATTCCTGAGGTAACACCAGCGGGAGCATCCTCTAAGACAATACATTCTTTGATATTAACGTTCAAACGCCTAGCAGCTTCTATATAAATATCTGGAGCAGGTTTGCCTTCTTTGACTTCTTCACGAGATACGTAAGCTGTGAAATACTTATCAAAGTAAAATCTACTTACCATATAATTTAATACCTTCAGATGAGATCCTGTACCTATAGCATAGTCTAATTTATCTTTGAAACATTCTAAAATATCATGAAAGCCAGTAAATATTTCTATCTCTGTATCCGGAGAACTAAAGACTTGTTCCATGCCTATACGATCAATAAATTGTAGATATTCTTGAACACTAAGATGAGTATAGTATTCTCTTATCATAGCTTCAGCACCTTCAACATCTGCCATTCCTATTTGTGATTTAAACATATCTTTTGTTAGCTTTAATCCATTTTTTTCTAGATTTTTTTTAAAATGTAAATAATAGATGATTTCTGTGTTTAAAATAGTACCATCCATATCAAATAAAATAGCTTTATACATATCACCCTCTTTTCAATATTGTTATTTTTATTCTTTGTAATAATCTTAATATTTATACATTAGTATTAAATTAGATAGCACTTTACAATTTTTGTAAGGCAATAATCTGAATAAATCCAGATTGATTAAAGGATTGTTTTTTAAAGCCATTAGTTTCAAAATTGTTGATAATCTCATCTGGTGAGAAGATTTTAATACATCCGGCAGGGGATAAGGGCACAAAAATATTCAAAAATCCTCGTAAAAACTCAGGACTATACATCTCATTAATATAAATAAATCCTTTTGATTTTAATAAACGAAAAGCTTCCTGAGCAAAAGCTTGTACATTTTCAAAATGATGGTAGGATAGGTTGGTAGTCATAATATCAAAGGAGTCATCGCTAAATGGAATATTCTCACTAAGAGCTGTTTCAAAATGCATAGTAGGGTTGGATATTTGAGCGTTTTTAATCATATTTTCAGATATATCAACACCATACCCTTTGAAGAGAGATTGTTTAGAAAGCATATTAAGAAAAGATCCACTCCCACATCCAACATCTAAAACCTTACTGTTTTTAGGTATGGAGATTAAAGATAATAATTTTTTTTTAAAGGGGAGCATTAATTTTGCTTCAAGGGAACGATCAAAATCAATAGCTTTACTATTATAGCTATCCTTTGAACGATCATGAAATATTTGTTTTTTTTCTTTTAACATAATCTTATCCTTTTTATATCTAATTGTTCACTATATTGTCAATAATATAACTATTTTATTATTATATCATATTTTTTTTATAAAAAGCAATCTATACTATATATTATTTATGTTATTGACAATATATCTTCTATAAATTATAATTATATATTAAATTCTCTAAGAATACTTAATAAGGAGCTATTATGATTGCACAGATAACTCAGGTTAAATCAAACTTCGAAAACAAATTTGAAGTATCATGCGATAATAAAATCGTTTATTATGCGGAAGCACCTTGGATGAATGTATCCTTACCATTTAATGCTGAAAATGTCCGTGAGCTTGTTTTTTATAATGACTCCAAAGAGGTAATGTTTTCTACAGATTACAAGATTATAAATAATGTTATTGAAGAAGCTATTCCCTACAAATATCTTATTACTGGTGAACAAAATGTAGCTAAATATGAGATAGTGGGAAAAGATGAAATACAGGGTGCATTTTTTCTTCAGAAAAAAGGTTGGTTGGACAGAAAGTTTTGTATTGAATATGAGAACGAGTTTTTTACAGGGTATTTTGTTGACAAAGGAGAGAAAAATGTTGTTTCGATTTTTGATGGAGATATACAAATAGCTCAAATTACAAAACCCCTTGCAACTTCAAACAATCTCGATATTTACTACTTACATTTATTAGATGAGTATAGCTATTTGTTTCCGATTTTGTCATTTTTCACAGTGTATTATGATCATAGAAATTATAACAATAGTGGGCAAATTTCTAATGGTTCTGCAAAAATCTCATGGACTTATTCCTACGATAAAAACTCTGAAAAGCACGATAAAAGCTGGATATCAGAGCAATTCAGTCAAGAAATATCTGACGAGCTAGATGCTGAGATTAAAAAACATAGAGCTTCTAGCATGAAAAAAATTAAAAAAATGGCGAAACTTATTGGAATGATTTTTTTGATTTGCTACTCTATTATTGGTATTGTATTATTTTTTCTTTGGAAAAATGGAAAGCTTTAATTTTTATAAAAAG
>CAMQSH010000137.1 GCA_947036575.1 uncultured Brevinema sp.
ACAGCTCTATCAAATGATAATGTTAAATCACCTTTATCTGTTGCTAATACAATATTATTATTAAGATTTATTTGAAGAGCTTGATATCTAGTAATAGTAAATGTTTTATTAGCTAGTGTAACGGTGTCTTCTCCTGAAATACCTGTAACAAAAGTTTTTGTGATATTTTGAGCAAATTGAGAAGCATTATCTTTAATTCTTCTTAATAATGTTGTTCCATTAATAGACAAGTCACCATTTGATAAAATTTCTACAGGAATATTATCTTGTGCTGTTCCTTCTAAAAGATAAGTAGCATTACTAGCATCTGTAGCTTGAACATATAATAACTTAGCTTGATCACCATTATCTTTGATTAAAGTAATATGTAGATCTTCACTAATAGGAGAATGAGTATGTTCATCAAGTACAAATCCTAAAGAACGTGCTGAGCGAGTTATCCCTTCTGCAGTAGCTACATACCCACCTTTAATATTAGCTGCAAAAGAACTTTTTATATTATCATGATTTGCAACAATAATACCGTTTATAAGAATATTCTTATTTTCGTCTATAGTAACAGTCACAGATGTTCCATTATATATAAATATAGCTTCTTTCGGAGTAGTAACTGTATCTAATACAAAAGGTAATAGTGTTCCATCTGTTGTTTTCAAAGTAATAGTTAAAGGATCTTTAGATAAACTAATATTATAATTTGCCACTAAGCTATACGATCCTGAACCAACTGGTAGTGACTCAACCACACTACTATAATTCCCTGCCATATTATTTTCAAATTGCTCAGCAACTGAAATACTCGGTATGGGGTTAGGAGTTGGGGTTGGATCTAAATCCGAATCTGGCTCTCGAACAGAACAAGATATAAAAAGTATTGTTAACAATACTGAACTAAAAACAAAATGTTTTTTTTTCATTTTTTTCATTTTTTCCTCCAAATATATATATATATATATATTTATTTATTTATTTATTTTAAACTATATATATCATATCTAAAAGTCAATATTTTTGTAAAACAATAATTTTAAATTATTTTTCTAAAACAATTTAAACAAAAATATCATGTTTTCAATAAATTTTTTGTATTTTATTTAAATTACCTCTTCCTTCCCTGAAAAGCAGAAAAGAACCGTGTGTATTTTCTTGATAAAAATAGGGGAATAATTTATAATGAACGATATGAAAAAACTCATCCTACTTATACTAATTTCTCTTTCCTTAAATGCGTGCTATAGACTTCCACAACGTGAAGAAATAGAATATCGTAATACTCTTGAAAATGCTATTGTTAAAACTTTCCCTAAAAAAGTTGTTGTTGTTATTCATCCTTTTCAAAATCTCTCCAAAGGAGATACTAATAGAGCTTATTTAGAAACAGCAATTCCTGACAATATAGAAGCAATGTTGGAATCCCTTCGTTCTACTTTAGCATATATTCCTTTTGATGGAATGCCTTTTTATGTATCTTCAGAATTATCAAATTTATTTCAAAAAGTTGATCTTGAAGACGAAGATGAATCTGATACTAATGAAGGCGAAGAGGAGGACGAAGAAGATGAAGATGAAGATTCTATTTTTGATGAAGAAGATGAAGAAGATGATGATGAGAATATAGATAACAAATTTGAAGACTCTTATTTTACATACCTAACTAATTATTTATTAGTTGTTCCTACCCAAGAAACTCAATATAGAGCTGAAACAACCACTAATACTAATTATTTTGAGTTTATTACTAATACTGAATTTGTCACCGGAGTACAAGAAACAAATATTACCTCTAATGAAATTCTACGAACTACAACTAATGCGATCAAGACTAACCTCGTAATTGTTAATAAAAATCTCCTTACACCTACTAATATGCTTCTAATGCTCTATGAAGAATTTCCCACACTAACTAATTATCTAAGTTTTTTACCTATAGAAGTACGTAGAGCTACATCTGCTGATATTACTGCCTTTGCTGATTACAAACTCAAACTTAATAATCCCGCCAAATGGAAAGCCGATCAACTTAAAAAAATTCAATTAGAAAAACAAGAAAAAGAGAAAGCTGAAAAAGAAGCAAAAGAAAGAAGTGAGGATGAAGTAAAAACTCCAACCACTACTCCAAAAAATATAGATTTTGTTCTTGAAGAAAAAAAAGAAATAGAACCTTCAACACCTTTTGAATATGTTTATCATATTGGTGGAGACTTTCGTACTCGTAGAAGTGAATCTATTGTAACATCTGTAGCAACATCTATAAGATTACAAATATATCCTGCCTATAGTTCTGGAGATGTTTGGTGGGAAAAGAATTTTTCTTCTATGCCACCTCTATTAAGTAATATTTTAAAATTAGAAAAAAGTTTAGATCCAACAGATAAAGAATCTTTTAAAACAATGTTTTTACGAACTCCTTTTGAAAAACCTAATATATCTCCAAGATTACAAGACGAATTTGATACTTTTTCTACTAATTTTAGAGATAATAGACCTCCAACTCCAGAAAAAAAATTAAATAGAAGAACACGTCCCTTAAATTTACGTATTACTGTTCCTGAAAATGAAATTCCTACAGCAATGAATGATTGGTTAAAATATTTTCATTCTATTATCATCAATAGACCTTATACAGCTCTAAGAGTAACGAGCAATCCCTCTGATTCTCTTGTTTATCTTAATGGATTTTTTATAGGATCAACACCACTTATTTATCCTACAGCCCCTCTTGGTGAACAACGTATTTTATTTTTAAAAGAAGGATTTAATAGAGAAGAGATTCTAACAGATATCATCCCTAATCAAACCAATAGAATTGCTTATACTTTACAAGCTTTGAATAATTCTGGAACCCTTAGTGTAATTGCATCTATTCCAGATGCTGAAGTATATCTTAATGCTCAATACAAAGGTAAAACTCCTTTAATTATTAGTAATTTAACTCTTTATAGTAAATACAGAGTAGAAATTCTTGATCCCTCTGCGGCATTATCCTCTAATAGAAATTCCGTATACAAAAGTATTACCCTAACAGACAAGAAAAAATCAATGAGTATTGATGCTAAATTCAAAAGTTATGAGACCTCTTATCGTACTCCTGGTCAAAAAGGATTGTTAGCAGCGACTTATCTTTCTTGGTTTACCACAATAGGATTATTAGGAGCTAGTTTTTATACACAAGCCCGTTCTAAAGAAGCTGAAGATTTAATAAATGCCTTTGGACCTACTACTTCTACCTCGTCTTCCAACGATATTGCACAGCTAAATAAATATCAAGCAGATAGAGATAGATTTGCTATTACCAGTCAGGCTACTTTATATTCAGCTATTGCAGCAGCTCTTTTATCAACAGGTATTATGAGTTGGTATTTATATAGTAAAGAAGTTTATTTAGGAATGGAAGTTGATCCAGAAAAAAAAGAATGGTATGCTAACTTCAAATTAAAGTTCTAATATTTATATCCAGCTTAAATATAAAGAAAAGAAACAAAAAAAACTCCTAGTTATTGCTAGGAGTTTTTATAAGTAATTTTTTAAATTAAAGATCTTCTGTATAATACAAATAACGGAAACAATTTGGACATTGAAGTAATGCTGAATCATCCACATCTTGAATAGTATCTCCACCATGATATGATGTAGGTAATAAAATATTACAACCAGAACAAGAATCATCTTCTATCTCTGCCATAACAATACCTTTATTTTTGGCAAGAAGTCTATCAAAATATTCTACAAAGTGAGTATCAAATTCTGTAGAAATAGCATCAATTCCAGCTTCTATTGATTCTCTTTCTTTTTTAGTTTTAGATTTAATACTATTAATCTCTTGTTCTAATTCAGAAATTTCTGCCGTATAGGTAGCAAGATTTATTTCTATGTTTTCTATTTCTTGAGTAATATCACCCATTTTGGATTTATCATAATAAAATTGTGCTTCGATTACAGCTCTATCTTGAGAATATTTATCCATATCTTTTTCCCAAGATTTGATCTGACGAGACATTTTTAGATTATCTCTATCCTTTTCCATATTGTCAATTTGGGTGAGAATATGATCTAATCTAGCTTCTTCTTGGGTAATTTTTTCAGACAAAGAAGTACTAAATTCTGTCAATTTAGTTTTGTTACTTTGAGCAAGGTCATAATCTTCTTTTAATTTTAAAAGTTTTTGTTCACTACCTTCGTAAGTTGCTACAATGATTTTTCTTTCTTGATAAAGCTCTTGCCAACGAATTATATTTTGAATACGAGATATACGATCCATGATAGCTCCTCCAATGTTTCAAAACATTTGATTTATTAATTATCATTATAGTTAATAATAACATAATTGTCAAGTCAAATTCACCTTACATAATATATTTTATAGAAAGAGTGATTTATTTGTTTTTATTTTAATAAATAATGTATAATATATATAAATTATTTTTATTAGAGGTTTTTATGTTAAAAGAATTAATTGCAGATCGAATTAAATTTATTGATAAGGCTAATAGTTGGGAAGAAGCAATACGACTATCGTCAAGATCCTTGATCGATCAAGACTTTATCCAAGAATCCTATTTGGACGCTATGATAGATGGTATTGACGAATTTGGTCCTTATATCATCCTTGCCGATGGAGTGGCGATGCCTCACGCAAGACCAGAAGACGGGGCAATAAAAACAGGGTTTAGTTTTCTAAAATTAAAAGAAGGCGTCCTCTTTCCAAATACTGAAATTCCTGTCACTCTTTTATTTACTTTATCTGCTCCTGATGCTGATAGCCATATCGAAGCTATTATAAAATTAGCTAGTATCCTTGAAGATGATAACACGCTAGTACAACTTACACAGATCACGAATAAAGAAGATTTTTTGAAGATTATAAAATAAAATTATTTTAATTAGATTTGACAAAAAAGCCCATCATTTAAGATGGGCTTTTTATTGTTTTTTGTTTATTCTCTTTGTATTGATTTTAAATATAAGTAAAAAATGATCTTTTACGTATATCATTCTTTACTACATAATAAATCCCAAAAAGAAGTGTTTTTATAAAAGTTATTTCTACCTTTTTTTGCTATTTTACTCCAATAGCTCCAGTTTGTACATAGAAATTACCCTTTTCAAAATCTATTTTATTTTGAACGGATTCTAAACCAAAGTCTTCTGTACCTCCAGCCCAAATAACTCCTCTATGAGCCATACTTGAAAATAATTTTTGTTTTCTTTGAACCATAAGAATTTGTCTCATA
>CAMQSH010000138.1 GCA_947036575.1 uncultured Brevinema sp.
AGCAGCAGGTGTGACTAATCATCGTCAGGAGCCAATCACCACCTGGGCTGACTTAAGGCTGCTGGGAACAGACGTCAGACGCTTGAACGTTGTCTATCGTGGTCAGTGTTGTAGCCTCCGTCTCGAGCCTCACAGAACTTTTGAACTATCATAATAACCAACCCTCGCTTCTTACCCTCCCAGGATTCCTCCCGTTTTGTCTCTTCGTGCCCTGGAACCTCCCCGGTCATCTCGTTGTCTTCCCCTGGATCCCACTCCTCTCTCGAGCCCTCTCCACGTACCCCCACGGACGGAACTCCCCCTTGGACTTGAACCCTGCCTGCCCTCGGATTCTCCTCTCGGACTCTGGACTTTGACTACTGCCTGAGCACGCACATTTACAACACCTCCAGCCATTTACACCCTACACCACGCAAGGTAAATCTTCCAACACATAGACTCACATTACTCACACATAGTTTAGTCACACACACCACATACATTCTGCTAGCGCACCACACACCCTTCCCGCACAGCCCCTCCCCCTTGGATAAATAAAATCCTTGTTTCTCGAACTCGGGTCTCCTGTGTCCGCTTCTGGGGTCTCTGGCACTTTTGGCTTTAGAATAGTTAACCAGATCATAACAGAACGCTCAAGCCAAAATGAGCCAAGCTGGAACCCCAGGAGCGGGGACCGAGTCTCCCTCCGAGCTACGAAGAGTGGTAGCCAGCCAGGCCGGGCAACTCACCCAACTACAGGCGGAGCTGCAAAAGGCATTTCCAACAGTCCAGTCTCAGATCCGGGTCCTGGAGACCACGTCCAAAACCACTGTGGATTCAGTCGCCGGTCTTACCTCCAAGATGGACGCCATGTCCGGAGCCCTGGCCTCCATCCAACAATCGCTGGACACGCTGGCCTCCCGTACCAGCCCAGCTTCACCACCAGATACCAGTCCCTCCAGTATCCCAGTGCGTCAGCCTATTCCTCGCAACGAACCCAGTCTAATTAATCCAAGAGCCTACGAGGGCGATTTCAACCAGTGTCGTGGTTTCCTCGCACAGTGCGAGCTGCTATTTACACACCAGCCCTCCAAGTATGCAGCAGACGGAGCCAAGATAGCTTTTGTCATTTCCCTCCTCGCCGACCGGGCTCTCAGTTGGGCAGTAGCCGCAATTGAGACCAACGCGACCTATGCCACCGATTACTCCCAGTTCAAGAGAGAGCTGCGTTCAGTGTTTGACCATCCGTCTGACGGACAGAATGTAGCCAGCCGGTTACTTATCTGCCACCAGGGATCTCGCTCGGTTGCGGATTTTACGGTTGAGTTCCGTATCCTTGCCGCGGAGAGTGGCTGGAATGACCAAGCTCTCCTCAGTCTGTTCCGCAAAGGTTTGAGCGACTCCATTAAGGACCTCATCGTCCGTGACAACCCGGGAACATTGAATGAACTCATCACTCTGGCTCTTCAAATGGATGCACGACTGCGAGAGCGCCGGTCCGACAGGGCTACACGATTCAACCCGCCGCATCCCAATCCCAGTCGGCCGCATACAGTAGCAGCCGTACCGTCAGCCTCGGGCACAACCCCGCCCCCTTTCCAACGCGCGCTGCCTCCAGCTCTCACCGCACCGACTTCCGGGTTTGGAGAACCGATGGAGATCGGGCGATCCCGGCTCTCGCGAGAAGAGAGAGAGCACAGGATGAGTCACCAACAATGCCTCTACTGCGGGAAGGAAGGACATTTTGTCAGAGCCTGTCCAGCCCGCCCAAACGACCCCGCTCGCCGGTAGGGGGCATACGGGTGAGCAAAACCTCCACTTCCCAGCCCCATAGTAACAACAATCGTCTTTTTCCTGCTACTCTAGGCTGGGGTATGGAGACTCTTTCTATTAGCGCTCTCATTGACTCTGGCGCTGACGAGTGTCTTATGGATGTAACTCTAGCTCGCCAGGCAGGCATTTCCTTAGTTCCCCTAGAGCACTCTCTCTCCCCTCGGGCTATAGACGGGCGTTCATTGGGTACCATCACTCACTCTACTGAACTGCTCACGCTCACTCTTTCGGGTAATCACTCTGAGTCTATTCGTTTCTTTGTTTTGCACGCCCCTACAGCGCCCCTGGTGTTGGGTAGGTCTTGGTTGGAGAGGCATGACCCTCACATCTCCTGGGCCTCTGGGCGGGTCATGGGTTGGAGCACGACGTGCCACGCTACCTGTCTGCGCTCCGCCCTGTCTCCGCCCAGTGGTCCTGAGCCCGTGACCTCTCCACCAGATCTCACAGGTGTTCCTCACGTTTATCTAGACCTCTCCCTGGTGTTTAGTAAGGACCGAGCCCTGTCACTTCCCCCTCACCGGCCATATGACTGCGCTATCGACCTCCTTCCTGGGGCTGCCCTGCCTAAGGGGCGGCTCTATAACATCTCTCTCCCAGAGAAGGAGGCGATGCGCAGTTATATCTCCGAGTCCCTAGCCTCAGGCCTGATAAAGCCATCGTCTTCGCCCGTCGCAGCGGGCTTCTTCTTTGTGGCTAAGAAGGATGGTGGTCTGAGGCCCTGTATTGACTATCGAGCCCTTAACAACATCACGGTGAAGAATAAGTATCCTCTACCCCTCCTTAGTTCCACTTTCGAGCCACTCACGCACGCCCGGGTGTTCACTAAGCTAGACCTCCGCAATGCCTATCACCTGGTCAGGATCAAAGAAGGTCACGAGTGGAAGACGGCCTTCAACACACATCTCGGCCACTATGAATACCGAGTGATGCCATTTGGCCTGTCCAATGCCCCCGCTGTTTTCCAAGCGCTGGTGAATGACGTGCTGAGGGACATGATTAACCTCTTTGTGGTGGTGTACCTGGACGACATTTTAATCTTCTCCAGGTCCATGGAAGAACACCACCAGCACGTCCGCAAGGTGCTCCAACGACTGCTGGAGAACAGGCTGTATGTCAAGGCAGAGAAGTGCGTTTTCCACACCACCTCTGTGACGTACCTTGGCAACGTGGTGGAGGAAGGGCGGATGCGTGCTGACCCTGCGAAGATCAAGGCGGTGGTAGAGTGGCCGCGCCCCAGTGACCGCACGCAGCTCCGACGTTTCCTCGGATTCGCTGGCTTCGTCCGTCGATTCATTAAAGGGTTCAGCCAGGTGGCGGGCCCCCTCACCTCCCTCACTTCCCCCTCTCTGCCTTTCGTGTGGACGCCTGAGGCAGAGGCAGCCTTCCTGCGTCTCAAGGACCTGTTTTCGTCGGCCCCAGTACTCATCCACCCTGACCCGGCGAGGCAGTTCATAGTGGAGGTCGATGCGTCGGACGCAGGTATTGGAGCAGTCCTCTCTCAGCGGTCTGAGGAGGACCACAGGGTCCACCCGTGTGCCTACTTCTCCCGCCGCTTGGACGCCGCGGAGGCTAACTACGATGTGGGTAACAAGGAGCTGTTGGCGGTCCATGCAGCTCTGGAGGTGTGGAGACACTGGCTGGAGGGGACGACGCTGCCGTTCATCGTATGGACGGACCACAAGAACCTGGCCTACATGAAGACGGCGAAGAGGCTGAATCCCCGACAGGGCCGCTGGGCCCTTTTCTTCACCAGGTTCGATTTCACCCTCACCTACCGCCCGGGCTCCAAGAACGTCAGGGCCGACGCCCTCTCTCGCCAGTTCTCTGAGGGCGGTCCTGACGTTCAGACAGGTCACAACACCATCCTGCCCTCAGCCCGGGTGGTGGGTGTCGTCACCTGGGGCATCGACTCAGTGGTGAAACAGGCCCAGCGGGCCGAGCCAGACCCGGGTAACGGTCCCCGGAACCGCCTGTTTGTACCCAAGGCTGTTCGTCCTCAGGTGTTGGAGTGGGGTCACTCCAGCCGTTTCGCCTGTCACCCTGGGGAGCGGAGAACGGCGGAGTTCATCGGCCGGAGGTTCTGGTGGCCTGCCCTCAGGCAGGATGTCCAGGAGTTCGTGGCCGCATGCACCATCTGCGCCCGGAGCAAGGCCTCACATCGCCCTCCTGCTGGTCTCCTGCAGCCCCTTCCAGTTCCAGGTCGACCCTGGTCACATATAGCCATGGACTTTGTTACCGGACTTCCTGTGTCCCAAGGTTGTGACACAATTCTAACGGTAGTCGACCGGTTCTCAAAGATGGTTCATTTTGTTCCTCTCCCCAAGCTCCCGTCTGCGGCCGAGACAGCGGACCTCCTGACCCTCCACGTGGTCCGCCTCCACGGCATTCCAGCTGACATCGTCTCTGACCGTGGTCCCCAGTTCATCTCGAAGGTGTGGCAGGCCTTCTGTAGAGGTATTGGGGCCACGGTCAGCCTCTCATCAGGCTACCATCCGCAGTCAAACGGGCAGGCGGAGCGCGCCAATCAGGCAGTTGAGGCGGCGCTTCGTTGCGCCACCACCAGCAACCCCTCCTCCTGGGCCAAGTTCTTACCATGGGTGGAATATTCCCTCAATACCATGGAGAGCTCCGCCACTGGTATGTCCCCGTTTCAATGCTCCCTGGGGTATCAGCCTCCTCTGTTTCCCCAACAGGAGCTGGAGGTGGCGGTCCCGTCCACCAGGGCCCACCTCCGTCGGTGTCGGCGCATCTGGAAGACTGCCCGGGCCGCGCTGCTTCGTGCCACCGAGCGGGCCCGGCGCGGCGCCAACCGACGGAGGGTGCCTGCCCCTGTCTACCAACCAGGCCAGAGGGTTTGGCTGTTGGCCCGGGACCTCCCCCTCCAGACCTCCCAGACCTCGACTCGTAAGCTGGATCCCCGGTATGTTGGTCCGTACCCTGTGGACCGCGTCATCAGTCCCACGGCGGTGCGTCTGGCTCTCCCACCAGCTCTCAAGGTGCATCCCGTGTTCCATGTGTCCCAACTCAAACCCGTGGCTACCAGTTCCCTATCTCCCCCAGTTGCAGCCCCTCCACCTCCCCGTGTCCTGGCTGATGGAGACCCTGTGTGGTCGGTCCGGAAACTCCTGGCAGTCCGCCGCCGGGGGCGGGGCTTCCAATATCTGGTGGACTGGGAGGGCTTCGGACCGGAGGACCGGAGCTGGGTGCCTCCTTCCTACCTTGCCGATCCCACTCTGCTGGACGACTTCTACAGAGACAACCCGGGGGCTCTCGGGCGGTCGTCCGGTGCCTCCCCTCAGGGAGGGGGTACTGTTGTGCCTCCACCCCCCAGCCACACCCAGTCACGTTCAGTCCCACTCTACATG
>CAMQSH010000139.1 GCA_947036575.1 uncultured Brevinema sp.
CGGCAAAAACTTCTTGGTTAGTTCAACTACATGATGGGCTTTTCAATCTCAAAAATACACTTGAAGATTTACTTCCTGAATTTGAAAAAATTAATAGTAAAGAATTTGGTTTATATCAATTGAATGATTCTATTGGCGCTATCTCAGAAGTAGAGCAAGGTTTAGAATCAGAACAAAAATTATATTACTTAATGGATAAGATACAAAAAGGACAACAGTATTTTGATGCTCTAAAAAAACAACAAGAGATACAAGAAGAAGAAAATGAAATCCATCTTTTGATTCAGAAACAAGAAGATATCAAAAATACACTTAAAAATAAAGATGATATTATTTTTGATACTGAGGATACAATTGATGAGTTGTCTTTAGAAGCAATAAAATTACAAAAAAAAGAAGAAAGTATTATAAATGATCCTTATACTGCTCATAAAGGATCTTTAGGGGAATCTATTCTAGGTGTTTGTATAGGTGTATTAATGCTGATTGCAAGCCTTTCTTTAGCTTATCAATCAATGGGTATTGTAGAGTTTACCATGGTGAAAGGGCTTGCTTTGATTTGTTTTGGAATAGGTGTGTTTTTTTTATTAAAAACGGTACTACATGGTGCTTATATACAACAATTATCAGATAGTACAAAAGAAAATCCTAATTTTTTTCATCAATTTATGATAGAAAAAGTTAAAAAAGATTTTATAAAACTAAATGATAGCTTAGATAATAAAAAAGATTTATTGAATAAATCTAGAGAAGAGGTAGCTACCTTAAGAAAAGAACTAAAAAATCTTCTATTAAAAACAGAAACACTCAAAAAACAACAAAGAAATAATTATAATCACAATCTTGAATTAGATAAAATAGAACAAGCTGTATTTACTTTGTATGAAACAGAAGATCCTTCTCTTATTCGTGAAAAAATGAATTATTGGCGTGCATTAGTTAATCAGGAAAATCCTGTTTTTGATTATGAGGGATTCCAAAAAATTAAATATCAAAAAAATGAATTGATAGATCAAAGAAGTGAGATTTCTAGTGAATATGAACATTCAAAATCGCATATAACACATACGATTAGAGCATTAATTGGAGAGTTAAAAAATATAGATCATAAAGAAACTGTAGAATATTTTTATCCAGAATTGTATAGACTACAAATAAAAAATAAAGATCTCTCTGGTTATCATGAATTATTAGAAATTGTTGATGCTTTAGTCAATCAAGTAAGTAAAGATAGATATAAATCAGAAAAAATTGTGAATATTTATCATGATGTGGAATCAAATAGTGAAACATTACTAACAAAAACATTAGATTCTCCTTTTTTTGAATATTTAGTACAAAACTTTTTTGGTGGAAAATATAGACGTTTTGTCACAGAACATACACCTCAACATGGTGTGAAAATATTTGCAGAAAATGGTTATGGAGAGATATTTCCTTTAGAGACTCTTGGAAATTCTGTTTATGCTCAATTTTGGTTTGTACTTCGATTATCATTAGCAAAAACAATCTTAAATAATCAGCCTGGAATTATTTTATTGGATGATCCTTTTGGATCTTTTGATTCTATGAGAAAACAAAATTTCATAGATGTGCTTAATGCTTTGGTACATGAAGGCTGGCAAGTGATTTTAACAACTACAAATGATGAAATGATCTATAAAAATTTTGTTTCTTTATTTAGGTCAGAGCTAACGATTGTGGATTTAAATAGAGATTACGATTAATAGTTTTTCTGACTTAATAAAAGAAAAAATTATATAAAAATATGAGGATAAAAGATGAAAAAAATTGTATTTATTTTACTAATATTTGTTTCTAGTCTAAACCATGCACAATTAACTATAGCATCTAATGAAGTAGAAACTTATTATACACAAGCAATAGATGCTCGTTTTTCTGGGGATCTATCAAAATCAAGAAATATTTTAGAAAATCTAAAAGAAAATAATTTTACGAATGAATATGTCATGAATTTATTGATAGAAGTATATGGTGAATACATTACTGATTTGATTCAAAAACAAGATACGCAATTATTAAAAACAGCCTATCCAGGGATACGTGATAATATTGCTGAAATATGGGATATGTTCCCAGAATCTTCGATGATTCAAGAAAATAGTTTGAAAATAGCATGGATGGTAGGAGATAGAGAAATGGGTATGATCATGGCTGATCTTACACTCAAAGAGGATCTCTCCAATCTAATGGCTAATTATTTTGCTGGTTTATATAGATTTACCCCTTCTACATATCCTAATTCTGTTTCTTATTTTAGAAGAGCTTCTTATGCTCCTTTAGAACAAGGTAAAGAACAATTTGTATTTCAAAGCAGACTGTATTTAGGAGATATTTATTTAGAGCAGAAGTTAAAACATAAAGCTTTAAAATATTATAATAGGGCTTTAGAGTTGTCTTCTACTCCTGAATTAGTAGCTAAGATGGCTGTCTTAGAAACTTATAAAATGAATTATGAAGTAGCTCTTTCTTTTTTTCAAGGTATTCCTTTAGCTATTATGACTCCTGAGTTATTTGATACCTATATTGTAGCTTTATGGGGTGAAGGTTCAGAATCATCAAGAACAATGATGAATTTTCTTTTGTCTCAAAATAAAATTAATCCAACTTTTTCTAAAGCAATTGTTCAAGCTCAATTAGGAAGAACTCAAAGAGCTTTACGTATTTTGGAAGAAGATACTTTTGTTCAAAAAGAATTACCATTAAGTTATAATTTTATCAAATTAGAATGGTTAAATCGTTTAGGACAAAAAGAAGGACAAGATCAAACAAAAGCTGATCTTGGTAAAGCTGCCTATTATGCACAAAAAAGTTTTTTAGCAGAAGAATATCTCTTACCTTTATCACGAACACTTGATACTAATGGAGAAATAGCTTATATTTTAGGAAAGATATCCAGAGAAAATTTGGATATTGATCAAACTATTAAATATTATGAAGAATCTTTATCTAAAAATAAGACCTTATATATATATTCAGAGTTAATGGAAGAAAATCTTTTATTAAAAAACTTTGATCTTGTTGATACTTTAATGGCAGAAGCTCAACAAAATGTTACCATTGATACTAATTGGATGTTATTTATGGATGCTTATATAGATTTTATGAAAGAGGATTATGTATCTGCAGAGCAAAAAACATTAGAGATAGCTAAAAAATTATCTTATAATTATTTAGTAAATAATTTGCTAGCAAGTATTTATAATCAACTAGAAAAATATGATGAAATGGAATTATTGTTAGAAAATCAATTAAAATATGATCCTTCAGATATTACTACTAAAAATCATCTAGCATATTATTATGCTACAGTGAATAAAAATCTTGATCAGGCTTTAAGCTTAGCATTATCTGTTATAGAGGAGAGACCTGAAGACATCGTCTATTTAGATACTTTGGCTTGGGTTTATACAATAAAAAATGATTTAGATACAGCACAAGAGATATTTACTAAGATAGAAGGGAAAATAAATCCTCAAGATACTTCTCATAGTGTTCTAGAAATATACGCTCATTTGGGATATTTTTATAAAAAAATTGGAAACATACAAAAATCGAAATTATATTTTGATAAGGCATTTGAAATAAATATACAGGATAAATATCTTAATAAAATATATAATAAAGAATAATATGAAATACTGAAGGCTAATAATTGCAAAATTTGGACGGCAATTTTGAGAAGGTCTAAAAGAGAGTTTTTTCCTAGATTGATTTTTGGCTTGTTTTTTGTCTATATATTACTTCTTGCTTGTTTTAATATTCTCATTGTTTTGAATAAAAACACTATTGAGTTATTTTTGGTAGATCTCTTAGAAGCAGAAAAAGTTTCTATAGGAAATGTATCAAATTTACCCTTGGTTTTTATTAGTGGAACAGATTTTGAAATAGTGGTTGACGAGGAGATTTCTTTACGTATTGAAGGGGTGTATATTCATTATCGTTTTCTTAAAATTTTGACAAGAGAGTTTGAACAAGTCATTAAAGAAATTCAAATAGAAAACATTGTCGCTCGTGGTCATAAAACAGGTCTTAATGAGTATCAAGATGTCTTACAAAAGAAATTTGCTAATAAAGATAGTTCATCTCCCCCTATAGATACACAAGAATTATTAGAACAGTTATACTTTGAAGTTAAGGTGAAAAATATTTCTGTAATTCTTAATGTCATGAAACAATTTTGGTATACTCTTGATGTTAAGGGAATGAATCTGGGAATGACGGAAGGTAAAGTGTTTTGGAAAGCACTCATTAATGTGAATGGGCGATGGAGTAATAGACTATTATTGGCTGATGGGCAATTTACTACAGAGGGATCACTTAATAATTTTCAATTATTAGATGGTTTTGCGGGTGTTAATATTAAACATTTGAATCTTGGTGGTATTCCAGCTATTCGATCTAATTTTGTAATCAGAAGTATTTTTACAGAAGGTAAATCTACTGTTACGATGAATGATGTTTATAATACTAATAATATTATATTAAAAAATGAAGAGGAGTTTTTCTTCTCGTTAAAAAGAGATTTTACTATTAAATATGCAGATTTTGAAGAATCTACTCTCTTAGATTATGTATTTAAACCAGGAACTTGGATTTTTGATTTATCTATAGAAAAGCAAACTGATTGGATATTAAAATTAGATTTCAATTCTCCTCAACATCCAGAATATGGTTTAACTGCATCGATTAATCCTATTATAAAGGATAAATTATATTCAGCAGTTGTTGATTTTAATTCTCATTTTTTTGGTGCGATAAAAGGAGATTTATTAGTACCTTTAAGGAAAGGGCTATATCCTTTACCTAGTGGATCATTATATTTAGATAATGTTCGTTTTATTTTAAATGGATTAATCTTTTCAGGGAATGTTATTATAGATTCTGTTCCGAATAAAAATGAAATGGATTTGACAGCTTTTGATGTGAGGATGAATGATGGATTAATAGGTAATACTTCTGTGAAGTTTGAATTTACTCCAGAAGGTGTTTTTAATATTTATCCAAAACCTTTAAAGGGATCTGCAGTAGAAGTTAGCGCTTCTATTGGTAAAGTAATTACAGTAGATTTAAAAGCATTGGATGTGGATGGTGATTTTGTAGCTCAAAATATTAAGATACCTATTTTTGGTATTAA
>CAMQSH010000140.1 GCA_947036575.1 uncultured Brevinema sp.
AAAAAAAAATATGAAGGATCTATAGATCATCTTCATGAGACAATTCGTGTAATGCAGGACTTTGCTACTTTTATTCAAGAGCAACACCCTAAAAAAAACAGCATAGTAAAAGAGATGGTTCATAAATTTTTACATTCTAAATAGGAGTTTTTAATGCCTAAAAAAATATCCTATACAGAATTCAAAAAAAGCATCCCTCAAATTTTAGAGTTATTTAATACATCTATTACTCCTTTTGAAAAAGACAGTAAAGAGCAACGTATTAAAAAAATCAAAAAAGATTTTTGGTTCTTCTTTAGGAATTACCTCCCCCACTATGCTAATGTGACAAGCCCTAAGTTTCATAAAGAGATCATTACTCTTTTAGAAGAAGGTACCTCACCCCTAATTATTGGTGCTCCTAGAGGATTCTCAAAATCTACTCTAGTCAGTTTTGCCTATGTCATTTGGTGTATTCTTATAGAAAAGTATAACTTTATTGTTATTATATCCGCTACGGATACCTTAGCTGAAGATCTCTGTGATTTCATT
The DNA here is from genome assembly GCA_947036575.1 of uncultured Brevinema sp. Classification (GTDB taxonomy): domain Bacteria; phylum Spirochaetota; class Brevinematia; order Brevinematales; family Brevinemataceae; genus Brevinema_A. The sequence goes on from CAMQSH010000140.1 coordinate 532, forward strand.
AGAATTGAATTTTCTAACAATATCCGTATTTTATCAGACTTTGGGAAACTTCTGCCTCAACAAGGTGCTGGCGGTGACTTTATTGCTCATAAAACACGCATATTAGCGAGAGGAAGAAAGCAAGCTATACGAGGATTTCGTTCTCGAGAGCATAGACCGGATTTAATTATTTTAGATGATATTGAAAAAGATGAAGAAGCTATCAGTCCAAAAATAGTGACTAAAACACTTAATATCATCACTAGAGGACTTATTCCCTCTCTCAAGCCCGGAGGTAAGTTAATTATTATAGGGACTATTTTAAGAAAAAGATCTGTAGTAGGAACGCTACTTCTTAGTGATGAAGAACCTTGGAATATGTGGAGTAAAAAGATATATAGAGCTATAGAACCAACTTACAAAGGAAAAGAAAAATCCCTATGGGAACAGCGTTTTCCTCTTCGATTTTTACAAAAACAAAAGATCATTATGGGAGTTTCTGCCTTTAATGCTGAGTACCAAAATATGCCTACAGATGATGAGTCTAGTTTGTTCAAAGAATCTTATATAAAAGACGGAAACATACTACCAGATTCTTCTAAGATCTTATTTATAGATCCTTCTGTAGACGGTATAAAAAACAACGACTATAAAGCCTGTGTATTAGTAGGTAAAGATAGTGAAGGAATGTTTGAGATTATCGATGCGTCACTGATACAAGGGGCAGATATTCCATTCTTTGAGAGTGTTATATCCATCTATCAAGAACATCAAGAATCTATCTTAGGGACTTATATAGAAAGTAATTCTTTTCAATTTTATTACATGAAAGAATTAGATAAATTCGCAAGAAACAAAGATATAGACTTGAGAATCTCGGGCGTTAAACATTATCAAAAAAAAGAGCTTCGTATCTCACGCCTACTACCTCTATTTGAAACAAATAGAATTGTTTTTAATCCAACATTTAGAAAAACTAATCATGGAAAAACATTAGTAGAACAATTGATATTTTTTCCTAATTCTAACATTCATGACGATGGGCCAGACGCTTTAGCGAGTGCTATTGATATTTTATCAAAGTTAGATAACAAAACAATACCAACAAGTACCTATCAAGTACTTCCTAAGAAACTAACCAAATTCCACAAAAGGAGCTCTTTCTATGGCTAAAACAAACAAGCTAGAAAAAATAAAGACCTTAAAAATGTTACAATTATGGGGACAATTACCTAACCCTGATTTTCATTTTTTTCATACTCATGGGGTATCTCCTCATAAAGCATTGAGAGATCTTAGTTATTCCCCAGAAGTGCAAAGTGCTATTCTTGCCAGAGAATCGGCTGTTATTGGAGACCCTTGGGAAATCATAGGAGATAACGAAGCAGAGACAAAATTCATTGCCTACAATCTAGAAAAATTAGGAATTAATAGTATCTTCAGAGAAATATTCCATGCTTTATGGTATGGATATACCATCCTTCAACATCCTATACAAAAAGTTAACAATCATTGGGAGTATATTAAAATTGATTCCCTTCCTAGTGAATGGTTTTGCTTTGATAAAAAATCTCAGCTCATTCCTAGTAATCACACTAATACTACGCCTCTTAATATGACTATTGGCGATCTAGATAAAGAAGTAGAGCTTGTACAGTACAGACCTACCTTTATCAATCCCTATGGAGAAAGCCTGCTCACTAGAGTATTTTGGAGTGCTACATGGATAAGAGGTACTATGGATTTGTGGATATCCTACATTGACCGCTTTGGAGATGATTCCATTGTGGGACGAGTAGAATTAGCAAACGACGACAAGAAGATGGCTATGTTACATGCCATTCAAGAGTTTAGAAGTTCTGGAGCTATGGTTATCGAAGGGTCAGACTCTATAGATATCCTCAAGTCAGATAAAAACAGCTCTTCTCAACTATTCAAAGACTTTTATGATCTTTGTACAAAGCAAATCAGCAAAGTTATTTTAGGACATTCTAGTGCTTTGGATTCAACTCCTGGAAAATTAGGGAATGAAGCAAGTATTTCTATTGTAAGACAAGATATAACTCAAGATGATAAGAGTATCATTGCAGAAACAATGAATAAGCTCATTAGACACTTATGCCTTATTAATAATTTTTCTTCTCGAATTAGCTTTGCATGGAAACCAGAACAAGAAGATGAAAAATCTCGTATAGAAAGAGATACCATGCTCCACAATATTGGATTTGAATTTTCAGAAGAATATATCTGTAAAACCTATCGTTTTAATAAACAAGATATATCAAAATCATCCCCAAAGTAATAATAAATAAGCATTAAAAGCTTTAATTTAAAGAGGTACTTATGAAAAACCATATGATCCCCATTTTGAAAATTGGGAATTATACAGATGCTACAGGTAAAAAATACCATATCACATCTCAGATTTTAGATGAAATTGTAGAAAGTTACCAGTCCAATTCAGCTCCCCTTGTAAAAGGACATCCTACTAACGAAGCTCCTGCAATGGGGTGGATAGACAAATTAAAGATTATTGGAGATAAGCTTTTTGCCTCTTTTATTAATATCTCAGAAGATTTTAAGAAAGAAATTAAACAGAACCATTTTAAAAATATCAGCGCTAGTTTTTTCTTACCAAATTCTAGTAGCAATCCTCAACAAGGAAAATATTGTCTGAGACATGTTGGTGCCTTGGGTGCTGCTAGACCTGCTATACCCAATCTAGGGAAGTTACAAGATAGTTTGTCCTTTTCGGAAGAGAATGAAGATATTATTGCGTTTTTCTCAGAGCATACTTATTCCCTTAGAGATAAAATACAAGTATTCAAAGAGCAATCATTAATAAATAAAAATCAAGGAAACAGCATGACTATCAAAGAACAAGAGTTATACACCCAATTACAAGAGGCATTAGCTGAAATCACCAAACTAAAAGAAGAGTTAGATAAGAAAAAAATGGAAGAAGAGGTTAATTTAGAAATTGAAAAAATAATCACAAACAAAAAAATCAGTAATGAAATGGCAGAACAAATAAGAGCAAAGGCCTTAAAGTTATCAGAAAAAGGCATAAGTCCACAAGAATCTGTCGCTTCATTTGCTGACTTTATACAAGATTACTATCAGCCTATTTATAGTCATCGATTTCATGATCAAGTTCCTAGCCCAGAAAAAGGAATTGCCAATTTTTCAGAAACTACGAGCATAGAAGAAAGCGCTGTTTTTGCTGATGAAGTTGAAAGACTTTATGCTGATGGAGTATCACGAAGCGATGCTTATAGACAAGCAAAAAACATACTGAGTAAAAATGCTATATAAGCTTGTTATTAAAATTTAGTATTTATAATTTACTTCTATTCATTCGCACAGATAAAGATTTATTCCTACAATTACCTTAAGGATAGATATCTCTTTGTACAATAGTTATAAATAAATGCTACTAAAATAATATGGCAAAAATAAAATATATTTAATGAGGTAAACTATGTCTCTTCAAGAAAATAACTTTCCTGTAATCCTAGAAAGATTTGCTTTAAGCTACCCTAGACAAGCTCGTTTTGGGTATGAATTAATGCCTCTTTACGAAGCTACTGTTGCTAGAGAAACTTACAAACTAGCTCATTTAGGAGCAAATCATCTACAACTTGCTGACTTCCGTCGTGAATACGGAGATGAAGCAAAAAGAACTCAAGATCATATTAAATCTTGGGTATCTCTCTCAGTAAATAGATACACTGTAGAAAGTTCTGTTGATAGATCTGAATTAATTGGATCTGTCGACATTGGTCAAAGCTCCCTTCTAATGAGAGAAGCTCGTATGCGTAATGCTTATGATAAAATGATGAATTCTATAGAAGCTGCTCAAGTAAAAGATATTCTTGATGAAAGTAAATATGGCGAACACACTACTACCCCAACAGCTACTAATTTATGGGGAAATGCAGCTAGTGATCCTATTACACAAATAGAAGTTGCTCGTACAAAAATCAAAAATAGTATAGGATTTTACCCAAACAAATGTGTCATTTCTGATACTGTATGGCAAGCACTTAGATACAAGAAAAATCTTGTAGATAGACTACCTAATACAAGCTTAAAAGCAGGTATTACACCAGAAGATTTCGCAAAAATCATCGCTGTAGATAAAGTAATTATTGCAGACAATATGTACCATAACGAAGATAAATTATCCTATACTTGGGGTAATAATGTCGTTCTTGCTTATGTACCTAACACTATTTATAGCCTTGAAGATCTGAGCTTTGGTGTTACGGTTAGAGCTCCTCTTGGTTATGCTGAGATGAGAGATTACTTTGATGAAAGAACAACTAGTGATGTAACTGCCATCGACGAAAGATTAGGTTGGGCTGTTGCTAATTATGAAGCTGGATTCCTATTCAAAAATGTACTGTAAATGATCTTTAGTATTCTTCTCTCTTTGTGGGGGGAGATACTGTCTTTATTATTTTTATTCCTTTGAGTTATTTTACTACTCAACACCAACAATACAACAAACCATATGAAAACTATTATCACTTAAAATTCAATTAATATCATAAGCATGACATCACTGAGGTTATCTAATTATTAAAGAGAATAATAATTAGAACTATCTATTTTAAAATCATCC
>CAMQSH010000141.1 GCA_947036575.1 uncultured Brevinema sp.
AATAATATTAGGATTACTTATTATATTTTTTAAAAAGAGCATTTCTTTGTATTTTAGTTGAAAATAAATTTCGTCTTTATCTGGATAGTTCATAAAAACTCCTAATTTTAAAATATTTGAGATAGCTTTGATTGATATCTTAGAACTGATAAATACTATGATAATGTCAATGAGAGCGATCACCCCCAATAGAGAGGTAGTGCGATGATTGTTGTTTTTCATCCGTAAATTTCCATTTTGTGTCTTTAGGTACTTTTGGATATTCGTTTATTATACTGAAAATAAACTAATACGATAACATAATATACCATGAGACTTGGTACCAGTACAGATAAGCTTTCTAATTCCAATAACACGGTGATATTAGTATAATCTACTGCTAAGAAAAAACTTGTTAAATAAGTGAATATAACCATAAATATTCATTCTATCCAATTCCATTTATTTTTTATAGAATCTTTAAATATTCCTGATATTAGTGGTAGGGGTATTAACATTAAAAAAAACTAATACAATCTTATCACTTACAAATATACTTAGAGGGAATAATAAAGCTGTAACTATATTTATCCATTCTATCCACTTTGGTACTTGGAATTCTTTTTTACTCAAATAAAACTTACTACAATAATAGATAACAAAATAAATAAATCCTATTAGTAATGCCCAAAATACTTCAAAAAACCCTTTATCAATGGCTCTCCTAGATAAGTAACTTCCGTATCCTGTTAATAACCCCATTTGATAAATATAGGAATAATGAGGACTATTCTGCCTCTCTAAATCTTCCATAATACTCTCCTAATATTTATTATACTATAGTGCTATATTTTGTCAATCAAAAAACACCACCCCCGATAAAGAAGTGGTGTGATGATTGTTATTTTTCTAATCCGTAAATTTCCATTTTATGTCTAAGGGTATTACGATTAATCCCTAAAAATAATGCTGTTTTTAGTCTATTATCTTTGTTCTTTTTAAGAGCAGCAGCAATGATTTCTTTTTCTACGCTGGAGATCGCTAATTCATAAACTTCTCCAAGAGGGGCTGACATTCGACGTTCAGCCCATTGAGAGAGAGTTTCATCTTGGTGAAAGATAGCATTTTTAGCTACAGAAAATTCTAAAATTTTGTCGGCAAAATCAATATCTGTTTGGGCATTTTCTGCAAAATAATAAATTTTATCTGCAATAAATGTTAGATTGTTTTGTGTATTAGGAATAATTATTCTTGTGTAAGGGATTTTTTGATCATTTTCAGTTTTTAGGATCTGGATTTGTACGTCTGTGAATAGAGTTGGATTGATTTGGATCTCTTCTATCATTTGCCCTTCTTGAAAGAAAACTTCGCCCTCCATATTGATAATACAGGCACTATGAGCATTTAGTTCTTTGGTTAGAATTCTAAAAATATCTTCTGCTGAAGTAATAGCAGTAGAATTAATCATATTTTCTAAAAGGCGACTATTTTTTTCTGCTAGTAAGGTTTCTATATAGTGGGAAATAATAAACCCAGTATGACTACAGATCATTTGTATTAATTCTAAATGCTTTTCTGTAAAGGCATTAGTATCAGTGTGATCTAAAATTATAACACCAAGAACATTACCTCTTACAGTAATAGGAACTCCCATTTCAGAATGGACTTTGGAATTAATAGAAATATACTTAGGGTCTAACATAATGTCATTAATAATTTTAGGCACTCCCTCTTCTATTACTGTTCCAGCAATTCCATCACCAATATGGATCCTAGTAGAATCAATAATTGCTTGATCAATACCTTGTTCTGCATAAAAAAACAAACGGTCGGATTGTAGATGTTTGAACATGATAGAACCACTAGTTGCGTTAGTGATTGTAATACATTCTTTTAATACAGTATTTAAAATAGGTTTAAGATCAATAGACCTATGCATAACTGATTTTTGTATAGAAGAAGTTAAATAAAAAACTTGTTTTAGTTCTTTAATATAAGTTTCTAAATAATTAGGAGGGGTTGACATAAATAACTTCCATAAAGTATTGTTTTAGAGTATTGTTTTTTAGATAAAAACAATCATAAGCTATTATACAATATATTATTATAAAACACAAAATTTTTATTTGAAAATTTTATATTAAAATATTTGATTTTTCAAATAAAACATTATATAATAAGCCTTATTATGTAATATTCAGTAGGTATTAAAATCCAGTGATTAAAAAAAACTCGCTTCCTTCTATTAAAGAGCAGAATCCCAATGAGCAGATTTATATAAAAAAAAGTCTTAAATATAAAATATTATTTGTAGTTGTTCCTTTATTTTTAATTGCTTTTACTTTTTTTGGTGTTACAGCTTATTTTACAGCGAATAAAAGTATTACTAATATTACTAAAGAGTTTATTGGATATAAATTAAAAGAGATAGTTCAGTTTTCACAAGAACAAGGGTTTATTTTTGAATCAGATAATTGGATACGACAGATCAGGAATAATACTTCTATCCTAAATTATACTCAAAAATTTACTGATGAAGTATTTATTATTATTCCATATAACTACAAAGAAATTACAAATGAAAATTATCAATTTACTTATAATAAAAATATTACACGAGAGCAACTTGATCAGTATTATGATCTTATAAAAGAACAAGAAGATAAAATAGAAGATGATATAGAATCCTATAATAGTTGGTTAGAAGTCGTCTCAGGAGATGAAGAAAATTTTGTAGGTTTATTTATTCCTTATACAGAATTACAAAGTTGGTTTTTACTACTTGTTGATGAAAAGATGTTTTATAGTCCTGTAGATGAATTGATGCTATATCTTTTTTTTATTATAGTTATTAGCTTAATTATTTTAATTATCTTTGTATTGTTTTTTGTAAATTTTATTACTCGGCCATTAACATACTGTGTAGAGACAATACAATCTATAACCTATAACATGGATTTTAGTAAAAGAGTCAGGATTTTGTATCCTGATGAAATAGGGGTTCTTGGTCAATATTTTAATAATATGATACAAGAATTAGAAAAATCTTATAATCAAATAAAAAACTATGCTTATCAAACAGTATTAGCAAAACAAAAAGAAGAAAAAATTCGTTTTATTTTCCAAAAATATGTACCTAGTGATGTTATTGATCATGTTCTTAATAGATCTTCTGATAATATGCTCATAGGTGTAAAACAAAATGTAACTGTTTTATTTTCTGATATTAGAGATTTTACAACGATTTCCGAGCAACTAGATCCAGAAGAATTAGTATTATCGCTAAATGTATATTTTACAGATATGGTATCTCAAATCATGGAAAATAAAGGTATCATTGATAAATTTATTGGGGATGCTATTATGGCTCTGTTTGGAGCTCCTGCAGTCTCAGAATACTCAGCAGATAATGCTTTGAATTCTGCTATACAAATGGTACAAGCTTTGGAACTCTTTAATAAAAGACAAACAAAAATTGGTAAGATTAACTTTCATGTAGGTATAGGGATAAATACAGGGGAAGCTATTGTTGGTAATATTGGGTCTGAACAAAAATTAGAATATACAGTTATTGGTGATACTGTAAACTTAGGGGCAAGACTTGAAGGTTTAACAAAATCTTACCAAGTGCCGATTTTAGTGAGCGAGTTTACAAAAGAAGCTGTTGTTCAACAAGATGAATATTTATTTATTAATGTAGATACTGTGAGAGTAAAAGGTAAAGATCTCCCTGTTTCTATTTATACACCAAAGCTTAAAAGTACTCTAACTAAAAAAGAAGAAAAATTTTACAAGCAATATCATACAGCACAATTACTTTATTATAAAGGTGATTTTGCCAAGGCTCATGAAAGTTTTCTATATTTAAAGGATAAAGATTATAGCTCTTATTTGATAACTTTATATATAGAAAGATGTGAAAATTTAATAAAAAATCCTCCTGATAATTGGGATGGTGTAGAAACTTGGAAAACTAAATAATAAAACAATTATAAAGAGACTTATAATGAAGAAAAATAAAGATAGAATTATTTGGACTGCAGAATTGTTAGATGAGTATGATATATTTACTGATGGAAATGACTTATATAAATGGGCTCAAACAAATATAGATTCTAATATGGAACAATTTTTGTCAGTTGATATTCCCTATCCTTTATTAAAAACTTTAGGTGGAGTTTCTATAGAAATAGGTGAAGTTAACCTATTTCAAATAAACCTAGATGAAATTATTGAATTATTAAATAATTTTGTTGAAATATCTAAAAATAAAACAAAAACCTATGATATTATTCAAAATATAGAATTTTTACAAATTTGGTTGGAAAGACGAGGTATGAAAATTCCTCAAGTAGATTTTTGTGAGGGTTATATCTTCAATAACGAATTAGTAAATTTTTATAAAGATGAGTTAGGAGTAAAAACACTTCAATTCAAATATAAAGATGGTATAGGAAGTACATTTATACTCTATCAATTAGCTTTTTTTAAGACGGCTAGTGAGTACTTTATGTTTCAAATTCAATTTTACTAAATTTTATAAGAAAAAAAATGTTTTTTTTCTTATAAATGCTTGAAATTTTTTAAGAAGTAAGTTAATATATATAATAAAATAAGATACCAAAATATGGAGGAATTAAATGAGTACAACAAAAGTAACATATGTTGCAATAGGGGAAGCAGTAGCTGCTAAATTAGGTTTACCTAAAAGCAAAGGTGCTGAATTAGGACGCGTCTTCGTTTCAGAAGTTGTGGCTTCTTTACAAACAGGAACAACTGTTGAGTTAACAGGACTAGCTACATTATCTGTAGAAATGTCTAAAGCTCGTACAGGACACAATCCTAAAACAAGAGAACCAATCCAAATTCCTGCAAAAAAACGTGTTAAAGCGTCTATTTCTGGAAAACTTAAAAAAAGTTTGTAAATTCTCTAAAAGCCCTCTTATTTAAGAGGGCTTTTTTTTTTATGGTTGCTTTATAGTTATAAGAGATAAGTAGTATTTGACTAATAAAATATCTATTGACAATATTTTTAATATATGTTATAATATCATTCATAATAAATTTATTTTATAAAATTATAGTCTTTCAGTTCATTATTTATATTAAAACATATTCATTATTTATATTAAAACATATTCATCATT
>CAMQSH010000142.1 GCA_947036575.1 uncultured Brevinema sp.
CCTACTAAATTGACAAATTGTGTCATACTAGCATTATCAAGTGTTGAAATATAACCTTGTGGGGTGTCCTCTATAGAATTCATAAGGATTTGTTCCCATTGAGGATCTATGAGAAGGGTTTTAATAGTGTTATTAGTACTAATAGCTGGATCTGATAATATTTGCTTACCAAGAGCCTCACGAATTTGTTCTGTAACGGCATCTAAATGTGGTAAACTGGCTCTATAATCTGAGATAACTTCTAAAATAGGTACCATATTGCGTATTTTAACCCGCTCTTTTAATAATGTTTGTAAGATCTTGTGTATTTCACCAACATTGGATTGTTTGAGCGTATCGTCAACAAGAGTTGGGAATTCTTTGTGTAGGGCATCCATCATATGCTGAACATCTTGTCTAGTGAGTAGATCAAAAGAATTTCTTCTGATTAGCTCTGTGAGATGAGTAGCAATAACAGAAGGCGGATCAAAGACATCAAAGCCACTCATCTCAGCTTTGGCTCTATCTTCTAAAGGAACCCATTTGGCAGGAAGGTTGAAGGCTGGCTCCATACTTTCTATTCCTTCAATGAGATTAAGATCTTTTTGAGGGTTCATGGCAAGAAGTTTATTGACAAAAACTTGTCCTCGTCCAATTTCCATTCCACGAATTTTAATGATATATTCTTGAGAATCAGCACTGACATTATCTGTAATACGGATAGGAGGCACGAGAATACCGAGATCTAGACCTATATGCCTACGCATAAGTTTGATACGTTCTAAGAGGTCTCCACCTTGAGATTTGTCCACTAGGGGGATAAGACTATATCCAATCTCCATACTCATAGGGTCAACATGTAATATATCTTGTATGGTAGGCTGGCTATCAGCTTGAGCATCTTCTTGTTGTTGTGTTCTGACTTTGGTATTTTCTTCTTCTATCGTAGCTTGACTCATGAGATAAGCAGATAAGATCATCACACCACCAAGAAAGAGACACATTAAAAAAGGAAAACCAGGTAAAATTCCCATAAAAATAATAGCTCCACCTGTCATATATAGGGTTTTAGGGAGCATGACTATTTGGGAAGCAACATCAGAGGCGAATTTTTCATTGGAAGAGTTTCTGGTAACGATAATACCTGTAGCCACAGAAATAAGTAGGGCTGGGATCTGAGAGACAAGACCATCACCAATAGTTAAAGTGATATAAAGATCTGCTGCAGCACCAATATCCATACCATTCATCATACCAATAATGATACCACCAATAACATCCACAATTAAGACGACAGCTGCCATCTGAACATTACCTGAGACGAACTTAGATGCACCATCCATTGATCCGTAAAAACCAGTTTCCATAGTTAGTTCACTACGGCGTTTTCTAGCTTCTTCTTCAGTAATAGCTCCTGAATTAAGATCTTCATTAATAGCCAGTTGTTTACCAGGCATCGCATCAAGAGCAAATCTTGCAGCAACTTCGGATACACGAGTAGCACCTTTGGTGATCACTAAGAATTGAATAGCTAATAAGATGGTAAAGATAATAAAACCAACAACAAGATTACCTGCAACAACAAAATCACCAAAAGCAGTAATGATATTACCAGCATCACCTGTAGTAAGAATTAATCTTGTAGATGAAATATTAAGAGCTAGTCCAAAAACGGTAGTAAAAAGAATGAGAGTTGGAAAAGAGGAAAAGTCAGATGGTTTTTTTACGTATAAAGTAGATAAAATGATTAGAAATGATACAGACAAATTAATTAGAAGAAAAAAGTCTAATAATCCGGGAGGAACAGGGATGATAAGCATCAATACCCCACCAATAGCTGCAAAAGCTATAAAAAGGTCAGAGTTTTGTGATATTTTATCAAGAGCTTGTAAACTTCTTTGTAATCCCACATTAGATTCAGCCATATCTCCCCCTATAATATTTTATGTCATAAGGTTTATGTCTATAAATCTTATGGTATATTATAAGTGATATCGTGATATTTGTAAAATTTTAGCATTGATTATTTTATGATACAATTATCAATAATAGGCTTGTATTATTAAAGCAATGTGTGGGATTTAACGATTGTTCGTAAGTCTTTTAAGGGATAATTCTCTATTGGGTAGGAATAGGGATAGATCTTGATCGGGGAATGTTCTTAGAATATACTAAGGACAGTACATCTGCTACAGTTTTGTAAAATTCATAAGGAATTTCATCACCGATATTAGCATCTGCATATAAGCCCCTAGCTAGAGGTTTGTTTTCGTAGATAGGAATATTATTTTCTATAGCAACTTCTCTGATTTTTAAGGCGACTCTATCTGTTCCTTTGGCTATAATCATAGGGGCATTCATAAAAGCTCTATCATATTTAATCGCTACCGCATAGTGTGTCGGGTTGGTGATGACGACATCGGCTGTGGGTACGGCTTGCATCATACGTCTGTTTCCCATTTGATGACCTAGTTGACGGATCTTTTGTTTAATCTCAGGATTTCCTTCTTGTTCTTTGAACTCTTCTTTTACTTCTTGCTTGGTCATTTTTAAAGACTCAATGTATTCTTTGTATTGAAAAACATAGTCAGAAATGGCAAGAAATAATAAAACTATCCCAGCAGTAAAGACGAATTTAACAATAATACCAGCAATAGATCCTAAAGCAGCATTACTATCCATATGAATGTAAGTAATAATGGTTGCTAATTCATTCATAGTAAAGATAAAGGCAATGCCAAAAACAATGGTTACTTTTGCTAGTGATTTACCAAGATTGAAAAACGCTTGCTTTGACCAAAACATTTTTTTTAAATTTGATAAGGCATTTCCAAAAATCTTTGAAAAATTAGGAGTTAGTTTTTTGGTAGAAAATAAGAATTTAGTTTGAGCCAAAGAGGCTACTAATGTAGAAAGTACAGCGGTAAAAAAAATAGGCCATAGCAAAGTCATTAAAATACCTATGGTGTTAAAGCTCATTCCCTGTATATCATTTTTGGTGAAGTGTATCGTGTCAATACCCTCCATGTAAAAAATGATTAATTTAGACATATTAGTATAAAAATGTCTCCAGAATATAACAATACATAAAAAAATTGATAAAAAAGAAATAATACCAATTAATTCTTGTGATTGGGGAACGTCTCCATCTTCTCTTGATTTTCGCTTTTTAGCTTCAGAAGGCTCTTCTGTACGTCCTTCATCTTCAGGGCTAGCAAAACGTTGAAGATCTAAGCTTAGTAATATAGGATCGCTGAGAAGAGCAGTAAGATTTATAGAAAAAAGAGATTCTTGTGGATTTATAAACATTTAAGCACCTTGTTTTGAAAGACGTATTAATTGTAAAATAGAGTCATGAAGTTCTTGAAATAGGACAGTTCCTATATCTAAAATACTAGGCAAGATTAGCCATAAGACAACAAAACCTATAAATATTTTAATATTCCAACCCATAATCATCACGTTAAATTGAGGAGCCACACGACCTATAAGTCCCATTGCAATATCTAGTAATAAAGTAACTCCAATAATAGGCAAGGAAATACGAAAAGCTAAGGCTAAAATAACAGAGGCAGCTGTCTTTATTGATATAAATAAGGCTTCTACGGAAGAAGCATGTATAATGGGAATTTCCTGAAAAGATCTAATGATAATTTCTATAAAGACAAAATGAGACTCTGTACGAATAAATAATAACATAATCATGACAGATAAAAAATTACCCAGTGTTGGTATATTATCTTGGGTAAGAGGGTTAACGTTTTCACTAAAACTTAAGCCCATTGTGTTTGAAAAAATACTACTGGATAATTGTATAGAAGACACAGTAATTTGCACAATAAATCCAATAGCTAGTCCTACTATTAAACTACTTAATAAATGAATGATATACTCGGCAATATTGGGTACAGGGGCTAATAAATTAAGACCTACTACCAGAGGGGTACTTAATAATGCTATAAAAAAACTCAATCCTGCTCTTGCCATTGCTGGAATACCAGTAGAAAAAACAGGAAGTACTAATAAAAGACCAAAAACACGTGCGAAAATATTAAGAAAAGTTTGGAAGTGTTGTTGAAAATAATCAAATAGCATCTTATATCCTATAATTGTGCTGTAGCAATTAAGGCAAACATAGCACTAGTAAAATTCAGCATCCTAGTAATATAAAAAGGTGCACTAACTGATAATAAAATGGTAACAATGATAAATTTAGGGACGAAAGTAAGGGTTTGTTCTTGGAGGGAAGTAGTAGCTTGGAAAATAGAAATAATCAACCCTAATATCATGGTAATACCTAATATAGGAACACTTAAAAAGAGAACTTCTACCATTGCTAGGTTAATAATATTTAGAATGACACCTTGTGACATATGTTACCTCTTAGTTGTAATTTATCTCATGAAACTTTGAACAAGATTATCTATTAATAAATCCCAACCATCAGCCAAAACAAATAATAATATTTTGATAGGAAAAGATATTGTAACAGGAGGTACCATCATCATCCCCATAGACATTAGTGTCCCAGCAACAACAATTTCTATAATAGTAAAAGGGATCATAATCAGAACACCCATATAAAAGGCTATAGATATCTCGTTAAGGACAAAAGCTGGTATCAAAATATAAGTAGGTACATCAGCTTGATTTCTTGGTCTATCAATACCTGATAGTTGAATAAAACGGTAAATATAACGTTCAGATGTTTCTCTAAACATAAATTCTCTAATAGGAGCAACGCCTTTGGCATAGCCTTCATCTAGTGTAATAGTCCCTTCAAAATATGGTTGTAGTCCTTCTGTATAGGATCTTTGTAAAGTCGGAAACATAATAAATAAGGTTAAAAACAGGGATAATCCTGCGATAGTTTGGGTAGGGGGAAGATTTTGTGTGCCTATACCTCTTCCTACGAAAGAAAGAACAATATAAATTCTTATAAAAGATGTCATCAATATTAATAATGACGGTGCTAAAGAAATAATGGTAAGTAAAAATAAAATCTGTAAGGCAAGTGAAACTTCTTGTGGAGTTTGAGCTTGAGCAATGTTAAAATTCACAGTAGGAATAGAAAGTTGTTGCGCATAAAAAGAAATAGG
>CAMQSH010000143.1 GCA_947036575.1 uncultured Brevinema sp.
ACTAATGTCTAAAAAAAGTCTTACTGAATTAGGCGTATTTGTATTAAGATAAAAACAAAGAACTTTTTTTATAATTTTTTGTTAAATTATCACCCCCAATTCTAAGATTTTAATAATCATTTAATTTCACTTTTCTTCCAGTTTTAAAAATTAAAGATAACTATACATCAGTAATAAGCTATACTTTATTAAAATAAAAAATAGCTTGACAAAACACTCTCAATATGCTATAATATCACTGATGGAGAGATGGCTGAGTGGTCGAAAGCGGCAGTCTTGAAAACTGTTGTGCAGTAATGTACCGGGGGTTCGAATCCCTCTCTCTTCGAGTAATTCTATTTGAGAATCATGGATATACCTATGTGCTTGCAAGTTGACTACGAATTCCCAGTGGATTCCAAGTAGAAGTATATAAAAAAATACCTATTAAGAAAACTTTTTGGAGTTATTCGTAATGGGTATTTTTTTAAATTCAAATGGTTATTATTATGTTGAATTGACACTCAATAATAAACGAGTTCAAAAATCACTTCGTACAAAGTAAAGATTTTACACGCAAAGTATTTGCACGTAAAATTTTACCCAGATCTTTATCATGTTCTTTTAAGAGAACAAATTCTACAATCTTTTTTCCCAAATTTATCAAACAATCTTCCTCTTCCTATTGCTCCACCTGTACAAGTCAAACAAGATAAACGTAAAACTAGATCTATTAAGATAATGTTTTAGCAATTCATAAAAATGTGGTCTGAGGTTTTGTTCGTTATCAGCACCTTGTTGTTTTTCTTTGGCTATGGCTTTGTAATATTTAGTAATGTTTGGCATTTATTGATCCTTAATCTTTAGAGAGTAGCTATTATATTATAAATCGCTTTCTCAATAATCACAATAATAATAAAGCTATTTATTACTAGGATCTTGACAAATTATTGGAAGTGTTATATAATTATAGTGCAATCTTTTTCACAGGTTAGAAATAATCTGTTTTCTATCTCATACTTTTTAGAAGTAAGGGATTATCGTTTGATAGTTCTTTTTTATTTTTAAAGTAATGCTCTTCTTGTTTTGATACTGGTCACACAGTATATTTATTATAATTGCTCATAGCAGTTTGTATAATTTTTGTGTGATTGGATATTAGATAGAAATATTTAAGATTTTTTCTTGTGAAAAAGATTGCAATACAAACTCTATGAGCTTTTTTGTTTGCATTCTAACTATCATAACAATAACAAATAAAGCTTATCAAGATTAGTTTCTTTAGATAAGCTTTTCTTGATTAGAGTAAGTTATATATTACTATCATAATGAGACTTATGTCTCGTGAAATTAGGGTAAAGCTCTTGTGTTTCTTATTTAGAACATGGGAGCTTTTTTTTGTTATAATTTTTTCAGTTGTAGAGCAAAGATATCTTACCTTAATATGTCAAAATAAAAAATGATCCTACAAAGAAATCAAAAAAAAAGAGAGAATGTTTAACATTCTCTCTTTATCTATATTTAGTTTAGCATAGTTTATATTTTTTGTCAAGAGATTTTTAAGATTTTATTTCATCCACCATGAATTTTTAGAAACAGGATGTTTCGTACCCCATGCGAGCAGGGTGTGCCTATCTTTTTCAGACAGGACGTCTGATAGAAAAAGAGTATCACACTATAGGATTTTTAGCACTTCTTTCTTATTCAGATTTTTCAGCTCGTTCTGTTTCAGCACCTACTCGGTTAATATAGGCAATGAGATCGTGAGCATCTTCCATAGTGCTTCTGTCTTCAGGACTTAGAGGAGATTCTTCTTGAAAACTTGCATGTAATTCACTATTGTATGAGCAAAGTTGCTTATGAGCTTCGTTGCCAGCTATGTTTTGAGCAAACTCTTTGAATTTAGGATTTCTTAGAATATCCTCTATGGTAAGAAATGGAGGTATTTTAAAGGGTTCAATTTCATTTGAAAGGGAGCTAAAAGGTGATACTGATGAGCCACCGACAGGGCTACTAAAATTATTGGCTTCTGACGGATTTATATTTGAGCAAGATATTCCACCGCCATACATGAATTGGGTTTCTTCTTGGTATTTAGAACTATAAAAATATTCCATTGATGGGTCTCTGTCTATTGATCTTTGTATGTGTGCTTTATATTCTTTCATTGACTTGGCATATGCAAGGCGTTGCTTTTCTAAGGCTTGTTCCTTTTTTGCTTTAAGGATAGCAAGAGGATTGACTTTATTCAATCCATTCACAAGACTACCCATTAGACTAGGTTGGCTGGTAGTAGCTTTACTGTCTCCTTTGACTGTTGTCTCCTCAGATACTGGTTCAGGATGTTTAAATTCTGTGAATTCTGGTTCTGGAATAGGACTTGCTTTAATTACCTCAGCTTGTATTGTTCGCATTTCTGGAGGCTTATTTAAGGTGTTCATTCTAATTTTTTGTATAGTTTTTCCTATTGGAGTTGACAGAAATACTGCGATTGTAGACAACTTAATTTTTTGTAGTGTGCTAGGAGTAGACAAGGCAGTAAATAAGTTTTTGAATAAATCTAAACCACCTAGTAAATCAATATCACTTGCTGAAGAGTCCCACAATGCTTCTCCAGAGGCTACATTAGAATAGTATTCTCTATCTTCATCTGAGGTATCTAGCAGATGTGCTACTTGAGAGAGGTCGCCTGTACTCAAAGCTTGTTCTAATAATTTGATTTTTTTAGCGTCTTCGTGTGCTTCGATAAAAACCTTTCCGTATTGAGCCATGTTTGGTGCAAGTTTTAATAAACTTTCTATTGCCTTTGTTGCTTTTTTACCTGCAAATTTTTCTACACTTCCATAGTTTTTTACGAGTGCAGTTGAAAGTTCTCTTGATATATATTTAATTAAGGCATTACCTACTAGATTTTGCTTTAGTCCCTCATTCAAAATATTCATCACTAATAATGTGTCTGAAAATCCTGGATAAATATCTGTAACTGTATTTATGATAGCACCCAACATGCCTGTAGTTCCCTGTATGAGTAAAAATCGTTGCTTGCTCTCATAAAATGCTATCGCTTTTTCTATTTTAGCTCTGTCTAATGGACTACGATTATCAGATTTTGCTGGTGATACATCTTCTGGTTTAGTAATAATATTATTTCTACCAGTATTTATACTTTGTACTTTTTGTAATTCACTCATGTTATTCTCCCTTATGTATATACACTCTCTTTCTTGTGTAAAATACTATAAATTTATATGTCTTCTTGCTATATCTAATATGTAAAAATGTTTCCCTGAAATAGGGCTGATATATCTAGCAATAGATAATCCATAAAATTGTCCGAATCTTATCTCATAATCAATATCATGATCTTTCTCTAAATGATTATCCATATTAGTATAAGTCGTGATAAGATTAGGTATATCCGATTTGATTTTATCTAATAAAATACTGTCCTCAGGATACATTTTTTTGTATATTCCGTCTATTTGCTCCTCTAACATCGCTGTCATTGTATCAAATTGCATATCCTCCTCTATCTCTTCTATTACTCCTGCTACTAATGTAGTCCCCTGATATGATCTCCCATCTAAGACGGTAAATTGAGGTTCTATGGCTCGTCCATCATTTAGTAATGTCCTAAATCCTCCACCCATAGAGAAATCAGTCTTATCCTGAGGATCAGTTCTCTCCATAGGGTATGAGTTACTAAAATAGGAATTTGTGATATAGACATAGTAGTCTTTAGCGATATCCTGAGGATCTCGGAACTGCTTTTTACCCTTTAGTCGTATGTAGTCGCCCTCATCGTCTAGCTGATAGATGAGACCTTCTTGACTAGATCTGTCATTTTCATCGATAACACCCAGAGCTTTGAATAATATTCTTTGTGGGTCTCCGTATTCGTTTATGCACTGTCTCACGCCTAATATACTGACGAGTAGGGTGCTTAATAGTATTAGTACTATTTTTAGATTTTTATTCATTTTGTTCTCCTTTAGAAAATAACGAACGTTAGTGAGATTAGTTTCTTATCCTAGCTTGCACCCTTTAGGGAGCGTAAAAATCGAAGATTTTAAGCAGGACTCCTTAAAAAAGCTCTTTCAAGGCTTTTCTTATTATTTTATTTTTTTATAGATTAATATTATCTCGTGCTAGTTTTAAATTATAAAAGTGTTTGCCTGAAGGACTTTTGTATCCTGTAATAAACAGTCCATATTGTTGTCCATATCTTATAATATAATTCTTCTCATATTCTTTCTCTAAATGATTATCCATATTGG
Source organism: uncultured Brevinema sp. (assembly GCA_947036575.1). GTDB lineage: Bacteria > Spirochaetota > Brevinematia > Brevinematales > Brevinemataceae > Brevinema_A. The sequence goes on from CAMQSH010000143.1 coordinate 4,257, forward strand.
TGTAAGTTGTGATAAGATCAGGTATCTCTGATTTGATCTTATCTAATAATACAATATCCTCGGGATACATTTTTTTGTATATTCCGTCTATTTGTTCCTCTAAGACCTCTGTCATTAAAGTAAATCGCATATTCTCCTCTATCTCTTCTATCACTCCTGCTAATAATGATATAGAATTAACATCTATTCTTAAATCTAAAACATAAAATTGTGGTTCTACTTCTCTACTATCTTCAAGAGTAATATTATACGACGTTCCCATGGAAAAATTAGGATCTCCCTCTTTTCTAGTCCTCACCATGGGTTGCATGTTACTAAAATAGGAGTTAGTGATATAGACATAGTAGTCTTTAGCTATATCCTGAGGATCTCGGAATACTTTTTTACCTTTTAGTCGTATGTAGTCACCCTCATCGTCTAGCTGATAGATGAGACCTTCTTGACTAGATCTGTCGTTTTCATCGATAACACCTAGAGCTTTGAATAATATTCTTTGTGGGTCTCCGTATTCGTTTACGCACTGTCTCACGCCTAGTATACTTAGGGCTATAGTGCTTAGTAGTATCAGTACTATTTTTAGATTTTTATTCATGGTTTTTTTCTCCTTTAGAAAACAACGAGTGAAACGACTTTGGTTTCTTATCCAGCGTAAAAATCGAAGATTTTAAGCAGGACTCCTATCTTAAGAGTATCGTATTTATTATAAATTTTATGATACTATAAGATAGTTACTTTCTCACCCTCTATTTGCATGTGTTTGGTCAGCTCCCAAAATATAATACCTCTCAAATTATGATT
>CAMQSH010000144.1 GCA_947036575.1 uncultured Brevinema sp.
TCTTGAATTCTTAATTTAATTTCTTCTATATCCATATAATTTTTAACAATTCCTATAGGAATCGTTACTTTTGTTTTGAGAATATTAGCAAACTCATCTGTTGTTAATATTAAATCAGCTTTTATAGAACTTGCACTTGAAATGTCTGTATGTTCTACTTTTGTATTAATCATTTTTAATTCTTTAGCAACCTTTTCCACAGTCATTCGCAAGATTAACGAGCTTCCCATCCCAACACCACAAACAGTTAGAATAAAGTAAGGGGTATTAATAACAGGGCCATCTGCTGTTGAAGTTTCTACTATTGTAGGTTTTGTAACTTGTTCATTTGCCATTGTTAATATTTTTTTTACTTCAGTACTATTATTAGATTTTTTTAATTGTTCTATTAGAGCTGTGTTTTCTAAAAATTGAGCCACACTTGGCATTATTTCATCTGAAAAATTATCTGCTGTATCTGATACTACCGTTAGTATTAGATAAATTGGATCATTTTCACAATGAAACTTAACCCCACTTTTAACTATTAAAAGTGAAACCCCACTCTTTATTCCTCCAAATTCAGGGCGAGCATGAGGCATTACAACATTAGGAATTAGAGCATAGTATGGACCATTTTCTTTAGTATTTTTTAAAATAGCATCTTTATATTCTTTTTTTGCAAATCCTTTATCTACTAAAAGACTAGCTCCTCGCTTAACAGCATCTTCCCAATTCCATACCGAAGGAAGAATAGTAATCAATTCATTTTCTAATAACATTTTTGGAATATTCATTTGTTTTCCTTATTTGATAGATCTTTTATTTGTTTGTTGATAATCGAAATCATATTTTGAATAACAGGGTCTAAAATAAATTTGCCTTTTTCTTCTGTTGCTAATGTAGCATTCCCCATAACCGCTGTCTTGCTAAATTCACTCCATAAAACTGGTCGATAATCAATATCTTCTGGAAATTCAATATTTTCGTTAATTGCTTTTTCCATAGCGACATGTTTTGGACATAAATGTAGCATATAAGAAGTCTCAAGTTCATCAGCATGAAAGAAATTACCATGTCCTCTTGATTGTTCTAATACTTGAGAACTAAATTTATTAGCATCAGGATAAAATAAATTTAAAGTTCTACATTCTGGGTGAAGAGCTAGTATTTTTCTCTGTACTTGTTTAATTGATTCATGATTTCCTAAATGAGCATTGATAAAAACAAATAATTTGAAATTATTTTTAGCAGCAGAGCTAACAATAGCTAGAAGATACTCCTCTAATACTTGAGGTGGAATATGAAAACTGCCCGGAAAATCTTGTAAACTCCATGTTTGACCATATGAAACTGTTGGTAAAATCCATGCTGGAATCTTTTCTACGATACGCTTTGCTAAAGCTTCCGCTAAATAATTATCTGTCCCTAACGGAAGATGTGCTCCATGAGCTTCTATAGCACCTATAGGAAGGATAGCTATAGATGTCTTATGAATTTGCTCATGAACGTCTTGACTATTAAGTTCTGAAAAATACATTATCTACTCCTTAAAAGAAAAACAACGGGCAGGATTATCAATAAAAAAACATTTAATAAGATACTCAGCATCAAATCCTGCTTGTTGTGCCTCATCCTTAAAACGAGGTACCCATTTATCCCATATATAACTTAATCCTAGTCCTTCTTTATAACTTTTGTAGTAAGATTTTCTAGCAGTATCTCCACTAATAACAATTTGTTTTTCAAATCCTTTACGACAAAGATCTAAGATATTTGATATTCTAGTTGATTCTGGAGCATATTTTATTTTTCCTATACCATCAAAAGAAAGATAAGCTCCTGTATTAGCAACTTTCTGATGATAATACGGATCTGGATTTCTATCCATATGTCCAAAACAAACTGCTGATAAATCTATTCCTTCAGATTGTAATATCTCAATTTGTTCTAGTGCCATTGTCCCAAATTCTGTATGAGAGTGAATAGGAGCGTGTATAATTTTATGTGCTTGTACTATAGCATGTATTGTTTTTATTTCTAATGATGAAATACAATTATACCCTGTTCCAAATTTAATTTGTCCTGCAAGATAACTTGTACCTTCCATTCCTTCTTCAACTTCAGAAATCACAAAATCTCGTAAAGATTCAATAGAAGAATCTTCAATCCAAGCCAAAAATGTCTCATATTTAGACGGAATAACAGAATATAATTTATCAGGTATTTTTGCACTCCATAAAAAGTTTTTATTAAATCCAGCCGTACCTATGATATGAAGTCCTGTTTCTTTTGCGATATTAGCAACAACATTAACATCTCTACCATAATCTACTGCTGTAGCATCAACAACACTCTTTACTCCTGTTTTTTTAAGATCCATACATTCTTGCAATGAGTGTTCATAATTATCCAGTAGAAGATCTTCTTGATTTTTTTCTACCCAATAATAGGGAGTGCAGTATAGATGTTCGTGTGAATAGGTAATTCCTAATTCAGAACTTTTAATTTCACCTAATAAAGTTCTTATTCTACCCATATTGATTCTCTATGGTAAAAATTTAGCTAGGAATGAAATTGCAGGAGCAAGTAAAAACATATCACTGTCTGCTGCCCATAAAGCTGTATCTGGAATGGTATTATTTAATAAATAAGTTACTGTAAACCATTGTCCTACAGCAACTATAGTAGCGGTTAAAAATCCTGCTATTATTGCACCACGGATACCACCTGTACTATTACCAAAAACTCCAGCAGTAGCTCCATGGAAAAATAAAACGATCATACTTGGAACAAAAACATAACCAATTGTATTTCCAAGGATAATCATCCAAAATAATCCACCTAAAAATGCACCTAAAAATCCTAAGATCACAGCATTAGGAGCATAAGAAAATACCAAAGGACAATCTAAAGCTGGTTTAGCTTCTGGAGCAAATTTATCTGAAAATCCTTTGAAGGCAGGAATCATTTCTCCAATAAACATTCGGACTCCAAAGAGCGTTACCGCAATACCTGCTGTAAAGATAAGAGATTGTTTAATCACATATAAAATAAAATTCATTGACCCACTAGCTTTAAAAATTTCTGTAATTTGTTCTGTTTGTGGTTTTATAAACAAAATAGCAGCTCCTGTGATAAAAAGAAATCCCATAACTAAAGCTGTAATCACATTAGATTCTCTTAAAAATGATAAAGAGGTTGGTACTTGTAAATCTTCAGAATCACGAGACCCAATACCAACAACTTTCCCAACTAAAGCTCCAAGTACAGCGACTGAGGCAGATGTATGCCCCAAAGCTAAGTTAGCATTAGATGTTATTTTATTCATAAAAGGTTGAGCAATAGCAGGCTGTATTGTCCAATACAATCCCATTAAAATACTAAGAAATAGTACCAAAGATGTGAAAGAAATATCTGGGTTTGCATTTACGATTACACCAGCAAATATAGTTGTTGTCCAGAACATCATATGTCCTGTCAAATAAATATATTTAAGAGGAGTTATTCGAGCTAATAATACATTGATTACAAATCCTAAGGTCATTGATAAAGTTATAGCAGAACCAAATTGTGTATTAAAAGCTTCTTGACCCATAAAAGATTTTAATTGCTGAGGATCTAGATTGAAAACTGTTGCCCATACAGGTTGAAATATTAATAAAGCTCGAACAATTATTCCTGCTCCCTCACTAATAATCAAAAATCCCAACATTGCTTTTATCATTCCTATAAAAGTGTCAGAAAAATTTTTATTTTGAGATATGAGTCCTATCATAACAATCATTCCCAATAAAATTGTTGGTTCAGCAAAAATGTTGTTCACTAACCATATAAGTATATTCATAACAATACTCCTTTGTTGTTAATTTATTTTAGATTTACAATTAATTTTTAAATATCATGTACTATTGTCCGTACATTTAATTCAAGTAGACTAATAATAACCTCCTATTTCATTCATTTTAGACCATGTACTATTGTCCGTACATTTAATTTTAATAACCTTGATGTTAAACAGACCCATTAGATTCAATTTTATAAATAAATTGATCGCCTCGTGCCATTCCTGTGCCATATCCTATAATAATATTATTATAATATAGGATTCTTTCTAACTTTGTTCCCACAGCTCCCATCTCTACTTGTAAAAATTTTGCATTATTTTGATCAATCAAAACAGATTGAAGATATTCTTCAGCTTTATTAAAAACAACTTGATATTGTTCTCTAAAACACTGGTATAAAGATTGTGTTTCATCATATTTTTTATCCAAGTCTACAAAGTATTTACAAAGAAAAAACTCTTCTTGAACCATAACGGGACTATTTTCTGCAAAACGTATTCTGTGTAATCTCCATAAAGATTCACCCACAGCACATTTTAACTTTAAACTCACATGAGTATCTGCGGAATATTTTTCTAATGCTACAATTACTGTATGGTGATGTTTGTCTAAACTATTCATACTTTCAGTAAAACTATAAATTTTAACTAAATTCTGCTTCATTTTGGTATTCAAAACAAATGTGCCTAAACCACGTTTACGATAAATATATCCTTCTTGGATCAATAAAGTCATCGCCTGACGAATTGTTGCACGACTAACTTGATAGTAAGAACAAAATTCAAGTTCTGTCCATAGTTGTTCTCCATATTTTATAGAACCTACTTCAATAGCATCTATAATGATATTAGCCAACTGAAAATACAAAGGCACCTTTGATTTTAGATCAATTTTTCCAAACATTTTACCCACTTTATCAAAAACAATTAATAAACAATATATTATTTATCTGTTATACAGGTTATGTTTATTTATATGATATCATAAATATAAATAAACGCAATAGTAAATTTCAATTAAATTTTATAGATATTAATTCATATATTAGTAATGAATTAATATCTATCTATTACGATGAACACTTTTTTGAAATAATAACTGAGCTTTGATAAAACACTTGTAAGCTAATAATATGAAAATCCCACCTAATTTTTAGGTGGGGGTGATCGTTTTACAAATATCATCAATATTTTATCTAAAAAGATCTAGTTTTAT
>CAMQSH010000145.1 GCA_947036575.1 uncultured Brevinema sp.
TTTTGCAATATGCCTATTAAAAACGATTTAAATATAGATAAAATTGAAACTTTGAGGAAGAGTTGTAAAGAGAATGCACGTAAATACTGTCCTGAACTTCAAGCAAGTTCATTTAGACATTTAAAAGAAGATAAATGATATCATGTTCTATATTGAAAGCATAAAACAGTCTTAAGAAGTCTTGCGTAAGGATCAAAAAACTTGTACATAAATTAGGAAAACAAGATGAGTAAAGATTTAATTGATTATACAGTAAACGGAGATTTAAAAGGCGTCAAAGAATGTATAAAGAACGGTGCTGACATTAATGTTATAACTGATGAAGGTCATACTGCTTTATCTATAGCTAGCGAGTTTGGACATATAGATGTCGTTGAATATTTAGAGAGTGCAAGGGCTAAAGAATAAAAGGATGTGATGTTATGGCAAAACTTACTTCTATAATCAATATTGGTAAAGAAATGGAAAACAAACTACATTCTATTGATATTTGTACTGCAGAAGAACTGATACAGATAGGGAGCAAAAAAAGCTTTTCTCGTTTAAAAATACGACATTCAAATATTTGTTTAGTTCATTTGTACACTCTTCAAGGAGCGATTGATAATATTAAATATAGTCAATTGCCTTCTGAAGTCAAAAGCGACTTAAAAATCTTTAATGATAGTCTAAAAGACTCCCAAATTAGGAGTCTTTTTTGATTTTTATTTTATCAATAGTATCCAAAATCAAATAAGCTTCAGATAGATATCCTTTGATTTGGGTTTCTGAGGGTGTGCTTGCAAATGCATGAAAATCTAATTCACTAAGTAGTTGTAAAAATCCTTTTTCTAATAAGAACTCAATGTTATTGTTTTTGAGATAATCAATGATCTCTGGAGGAGATGATGAATTACTAATACTAAATTTGTCAGCACAAAAATATAAAATACTTTGTCTAATAAGACGAGCAGCTTCTTTATACTGATTTTTTTGTATCGCTTGTTCTCCATCTGCCATAATTTTTTGAAGTCGTTTTTTGGCACCACTAGCACGAGCATAGTTGATATTTGTTGAAAGTTTTTGATTTTCTAAGGATTTTAAAAACGCTCCTAACATCATTAATAAACCCAAAATAATAGATCCTATAATATAGGGAAGACCTGAACTATAAGAAAATAGTTGTGAGATTTCTGGTAAAGAAGTTAATTTTTTTGTGTTTGTATTATTTAATGATTTATTATTGACTACTTGTAAGGTTAGAGTTTCTGTTTGAGAACTTTTTACTGACCCTTTGTTATCAGTGTAATTAAGGGTGATAGATGGTATGGTGTAGGATCCTTCTTGTTTTGGGATTATGGTATAAGTAAACACTTTTTTCATATAAATATTATTAGAATTATTTGAGTCTTCAATTCCTAATTCTAAAGTGCTGGTAGGTGTAGAAATAAATAAATTTGTTAAGGATACATTTTTAAAAGGATCTACAAAAAAATCAACATTTCCGTCACCTTCAATGCTTACTGTTAATGATTGTTCTTCTGTAGCATTCATTTGATATTGAGAGAGATGAGTAGAAATAGCTAGATTTTCACCTATATATGTAAGGTTTTTTGTAATAGGGATAGATTCTATTTCAACAGGATCCCCTACAATATTAAGATTTTGAAAACCATTTCTGACCTGAAAGGCAGGTGGATAAAAGCTTAAAGTCCCTGTTTCTAAAGGAAATACAATATATTGAGTAAGACGTTTTCCATATAATACACCAGTACCAAATTGTCTGGTAATGATTTCAGTTTGTTCAGGAATAGTGACAGAATGTACTATTCCTCCGTCAAATCTTGGAGGATAGGCTTGTCTGGGTAATTGTATTTTTTTTAGAAAATTAGGATCATCGGAAAAAAGATAAAGATCAGCAATAAATCCTGTATTTTGAGGCATACTATCTCTAGTAACATCTATTTGTAAAAAGGCTTCTGTTGGTCCTTCATAAAACATACCAAAAGGATTTCCTCTATTACGTGAGTTTGGGACTTGTAATTTATCTGTTTTTTCTACAGTAATAGAAGATGATGGGCTATAAATAGTATTACTACGTTTAGTTTTAATGATAAAAGTAGGGATAGTGATTTTACCTGTTGCAAGGGGGGTATATTGATAAATATAGGAAGTAATATTTCTTATTTCAGTATTACCATTGATATGGTTTATTTCGCGTTTAGATATTACGCCTTTATAAGCTATGGTAAATTTACTAGAGTTAGTAGAAGGCATAGGTATTTCTGCTAAAGATTCATTAATAACATCGATCTGAATTTCTGCAAATTCATTAGTTCCTATTGACGGAGGATTTACAGATACCTTAATAATAGGATCTGCAGCAAAAAGAGTAGTTTGAAAAAAGACAGTAAAGAGCAAAAAAATATAATGCATGGTGTTCTCCTAAGTTATTTAGAATCTTAAAAAGATATCATAGTATCTTATAAAACTGTGTTTTTTGCAACTATTCGTAAAAATATGATAAGCTTTGAGTTCAATTTTCTATAGATTTCTATTTTATATTATATATATATATATAGTTATAAAAATTGTATTGACTTAATGCTAATTCATGCTATTATAAGAATATGAAAACATTAAAGGTATTGAATAAATATTATAATTAAATGAAAATTAGGAGCTTTATCATGAGCGAGAAAAAATCGATATTTACTTGGTATTTGAGTATTAATCTGTTACTCAAAATTACTATTGCTATTACGGCAGGTTCTATAGTGGGTATTTTACTTATAATTTTGGGTGTAGATACAAAGTTATATATTCAAATATTTCAGCCTTTAGGAGATGTGTTAATTCGACTATTAAAAATGATAGTTATACCCGTAGTTAGTTTATCTTTAATTGTAGGGGCTGCAAGTTTAGCACCTTCAAAATTGAGTAGTATTGGTATTAAAATATTAGTTATATATTTTATTACTAATGCAGCAGCAGTCTTTTTAGGGCTTTTATCTGCAAATATTTTCAAACCTGGTTTAGGTATGAATCTAGTATCTGATATTGCAGCAGTAAGTACCAGTGCTCCTCCACAATCTATAACACAAGTCTTTCTTAATATTATCCCCACAAATCCTATAGAATCATTAGTTAGAGGTGATATTTTACCTATTATTTTCTTTTCTTTCATTTTTGGTGTTTCTTTAGCTATTTTGGTAGAAAAAAAGGTGAAAGGTGCAAAAGTTCTTCTTGAAGCACTTGAAGGTGCTGTAGAAACTATTTATATAATAGTTTCTGGTGTTATGCAATATGCTCCTATAGGTGTGTTTGCTCTTATTTCTATTGTGTTTGCTCTTCATGGTCCTAAAGTGCTAGGGCCATTGTTGTTTGTAATTGTTGTTTGTTATATAACGTATATTGTTCAATTATTCCTTGTATTTGGTGGATTATTAGCAGCTAATAAACTTAGTGTCTCTGTATTTTTTAAAAAAACTACACAAGCATTAATTACTGCTTTTGTCACAAGAACTTCTAGTGGTACATTGCCGGTTTCTATGGATAGTATGGAAAAACTAGGGGTACCTAGAGCAATTTCTTCTTTTACCTTACCTCTTGGGGCTACTATTAATATGAATGGAACATCGATTTATCTCGGTGTTTGTGCAATGTTTGTAGGATATGCAACAAATACCCCACTTACAATAGAGCAACAAATTGTTACTGTGGTAACAGCAAGTCTTGCAGCTATTGGTACTGCTGGTATTCCTGGTGCAGGAGCTATAATGCTTTTATTAGTTTTTGAAACTATAGGACTTAAGCTTACAGAAGGTTCTGCGATTGCTACTGCTTATGCGATGATTCTTGGTATTGATACTATCTTAGATATGGGACGTACTTGTCTTAATGTTGGAGGTGATATGGTATGTACTGCAATTATTGCTAAATCCGAACAAGAACTTGATGAAAAAGCGTGGGAACTTGAATAATTATCAATATAAGAATATAATAAATAAAATATCAACAATATATTTAGGAGAATCACTATGATTATAGGATGCCCAAAAGAAATTAAAACCCACGAATATCGTGTGGGTCTTACCCCTTCCAACGTTAAAAGTTATGTTGCGAAAAGTCATACTATATATATAGAATCAAAAGCCGGAGAAGGTGTTGGTTTTATGGATGCTGATTACAAAGCAGCAGGAGCGATCATTACAGATAAAAAAACTCTTTTTGAAAAATCAGAAATGATTATCAAAGTCAAAGAACCAATCGCTGAAGAATATAGTTATTTTCGTGATAATACTATTCTTTATACTTATTTACATTTAGCTGCAGATAAAGAGCTTACAGAAATGCTTTTGAACAAAAAAATTCGCTCTATTGCTTATGAAACAATCTCCGAAAATAGACAATTACCTTGTCTTGCCCCAATGAGTGCTATTGCTGGTCGTCTTTCTGTGCAAGAAGGAGCTAAATATATAGAAAAAACCTATGGTGGATTAGGAATTCTTCTTGGTGGTGTTCCAGGAACTCCAAAAGCTAATGTAGTTATTATAGGTGGTGGTGTCGTCGGCATCAACGCTGCTCAAATAGCAATGGGTATGGGTGCTGATGTTACAATTTTGGATCTTAGTAATGAAAGACTTACTTATATAGATCAAACGTTTAATATGCGTATCAAAACATTACAAAGTAGTAGAGGTAGTATAGAAAATATTCTTCCCGTGGCTGATGTGATTATCGGTGCTGTTCTTATTCCAGGAGCAAAAGCTCCAAAATTAATTACTAAAAATGATCTATCCTTGATGAAAAAAGGAGCTGTTTTAGTAGACGTGGCAATAGATCAAGGTGGATGTTTTGAAACTTCTAAAGCAACTACTCATAGTGATCCTATTTATATAGTAGATGGTGTGGTTCATTATTGTGTAGCGAATATGCCTGGAGCTGTAGCTCGTACTTCAACACTTGCCTTAACTAATTCTACTTTAAATTATGGACTACAAATTGCTGGTTTGGGTGTAGAAGAAGCTTGCCGTAAAAATAATGCTATCTTAGAAGG
>CAMQSH010000146.1 GCA_947036575.1 uncultured Brevinema sp.
TGGGGCCCGGAGGGGATCGAACCCTCGACCCACCGATTATGAGTCGGTTGCTCTAACCATCTGAGCTACAGGCCCTTACTAAGTTAATAGTATAATATTATAACACATTTAATTAATATATGCAATACTTTTTTTGAATTTTATCAATAGAACCCTTTAAATATCTTCATAAATAAAAGAGATCTGAGCTTCATCTTTCTCACCTTTTAAAACTGTTGAATGAGCACCAATTTGTTGGATCTTATTCATAATTGTTTTCCATTCAAGTGTTTCACAAATATTATCCATATCTTTATAAAAGATACCTATTAAAGAAAATTTGAAAAAATATTTGCTTTCTGCTTCTATACAAGTAATAATCATTTTTTTAGCTTCTACATTATCTTGTTTATTATCTTGTTTTTCTAGATATCTTAGTAATAATACTATTGTGTTTTTCCATAAAACCTTATCTACTAAAACATCTGGCAACGATGCTCCAAATAATTTAGTAGAGAAATTAGGATTTTTTATATGTACAGCTGTCAGAGAGTCTCTCAAAATATCTAATAATTTAATCCGCGAAATATTTGTAGAAAAAGAGTGCTCAGAAATTTTATTTTCTTCTGTTTTTTGCTTTAGCATAAATAATACATGTGTTACATTTTTATAGGTACTATTATAATATGGAGTAAAAATATATTCTGCTTGACAAATTCCAGTAATACCTTCAAAATCATTAACAAAAGAAGCTTTATTTCCACTAAAACATTCATTAACAGCACATTTTATATCACTATGAATAGATAAATCAAATAAATGATAAAATTTGGTTTTATTAAGAATGGGTTTTTCTAACAAAATTTTTATAAACTCAGGATTACTTTTTTCAATTTCATGTTTTTTATTAATCACTGCCATGGGGACAGGGATATCTTCATAAAATTGATAAAAATAATCAAAGTTTTGATTTTTATGATCTTTAATAAACACATCTACTATTTTTTTTTCAATCAAAATAATTTGACCTTCTGTATTTTTGATCCCTGAATAGTAAGCTCGTTCTTCACAGATTATATTTTTTGCTGTAATAATATCTGCAAATCCATGCCAAGCTTTATTATCTTCTAGAGTTGCCCAAAAATCTTCTGGAGGCATTGCTATGATATTATTGTGATAAATCAAATCAATAGATTTCCCAATTAATTGATCTTTATTTCTTCCATATAAATGACAAGCAGCATTTGTAATAGCTTGAATAGTTTGTAATGCAGGATCTATATAAACCAACATTTCTTCTTCTCTATTGAGTAATTTATTATTTTTTTTCTGTTGTTCTGTATTAGAAATAGGAATTCGTCTTAATTTGATAATTGATAAAAATACAGCAACAGATAAATTGAATAATTGAATTGCTAAAAAAGTCCTCTCAAAAACTATAGAAACTAATGGCATATTCATAGCGTACAAGGTCAGTAAGGTATAGCCTAAAATCGAAAAATAGTTCCAAAAAGGATAGGAAAAAATCATCACGTAACTAGTCAAAGGAATAAGTGCTAACAATAGTGTATATACACCTATGTCTTTCCAAAATAATACAATAGACAGCATATATAAGACAGGTAAAAGAATTAACCTTATAATAATAAAAAACCCTATATACACCCTTAAATCACCTACCCCATTGTCTTTCTTTATTAAATAATATTTTATATGTATATTATATTAATTTTTTATATTATTATCAAGTGATTATCTGAATATTTAGTATTTATTTATAGTTTCTATTGAACTCAACTTGAAAAACATATATAATATAGCTATAATATATATTATATAGTAGGAGTTTATATGTCTAAACATAAATCAACTATTTTCACTATAACAGGGATGCATTGTATTGCCTGTGCTAATCGTTTGGAAGAAAAAATAAAAAAACTTGATGGTGTTACTAAAATTATTGTTAATTTTATATCAGGGTCTGCTGCTATAGATTTTTATCCTTCTATAGTCAAAGAAGAAGATATTATTGCTATTGCTAATAAAATGGGCTTTTCTCTCACTCCAGAATCAACCACCCTTTCTTATGAAAACACTTTTAATAAAGAATTTATTCTTGTTATTATTTCTTGGATCCTTACTTCTATTTTAATGATACCTATGTTATTAGGATATCATCATTATATGAGTACAACATTTCCTTATCTAGGTATTATTGTCGCTGGAGCAACAATTTTTATACCAGGACTACCTATTGTAAAAAGTGCCACCAAATCCCTATTTTCTGGTGTTATGGGTATGGATTTTCTCATCACCTTAGGTGCTTTGGCAGCATGGGTAAGTTCTTTATTACCTTTATTTGGAATTAAAATCCCTGATTATTCCGTGACTGCTTCTATGCTCATTACCGTTAATCTCACAGGACGTCTTTTAGAAAGTATGGCACGAGGAACTGCCTCCAAAGCGATTTCTGCTCTTGCTAATTTTAGTGGTAAATATGCTCACCTTGTCTCAACAGATGGTACAGTTACTGAGATTTTAGTACAAGATTTAAAAATCGGTGACACTATTCAAGTTAAATCTGGTGAGAAAATACCTACTGACGGCACAATCATCGAAGGAAGAACATCTACAGATGAAAGCTTTCTTACAGGAGAATCCCTCCCTATAGAAAAAAAACCAGGTGACTACGCTTATGGTGGAGCAATAAATCTTGATGGATTTATTACCATGCACGTAGAAAGAGATTCCCAAAATAACATGCTTGCTCAAACAATAAAATTAATCAAAGAAGCTCAAGGTACCAAAGTCCCTATACAAATTTTAGCAGATAATATTACAGTAATTTTTGTACCTATTATTCTAACTATCTCTTTTTTAAGTTTTGCTACTTGGTTTGCTTTCCCTAATTTTTTCCCTGATACGATGTCTCAATTTGGATTTAATTATGATACTTCTTCTCGTTTTGCATCCGCACTTTCTGCAGCGATTGCTGTATTAGTAATAGCATGTCCTTGTGCTTTGGGATTAGCTACTCCTATGGCTCTCGTAAATGGATCAACTTTAGGTGCTAAAAAAGGGGTACTTATTCGTAGAGGACGTGCTGTTCAACATCTATGTGATATTGATATCATTGCACTTGATAAAACAGGAACACTTACTATAGGAAAACCAAAAGTAACAAATATTATCTCTATTGATGGTCATTCAGAAACATTAGGAATTCTTGTAGGCTTAGAAAAAAGTTCTATTCACCCTATTGCACATGCTGTATTAACTTATGCAAAGGAGCATCATATAGAGGCTAAAGATCTAGAACATATCACAAACAATCCTGGGCAAGGTATCCAAGGAACCTTTGATCAAATAGAATGGTTTGCTGGTTCTTTAAAAGCTACTAGAGAACAAGAAATTACTATTTCTGAAGAATTACAAGAAATGATAGGCAAACAAATAGCATTACATGAAACATTAGTTTGTTTATCTAATATGCATACGAAAAATTGTGAGCTTGTTTTGAGTTTTTCAGATTCCTTAAATCCTGAGGCTAAAGAGAGTATGAATCAATTAAAAGCTATGGGTAAAAAAATTATCATGGTAACAGGAGATCACAAAAATGCTGCTCATGCCGTTGCTAAAGAACTAGATATCACCTCTGTTATGTATGAATGTTCCCCCAAACAAAAATTAGAAACGATTCAGTCCTTACAACAACAAAATTATAAAGTTTGTTTTGTTGGCGATGGAATCAATGATGCAGCAGCTCTCGAACAAGCAAATGTTGGAATTGCTATGGGTACAGGAACGGATATTGCTGCAGAATCTGGAGATGTCATCTTGGTAACAGGATCGTTAACTTCCTTAGTCCTTTCCTTTAAAGTGGCTCAAGCAACCTTCCGTAAAATCAAACAAAATTTATTTTGGGCTTTCTTTTATAATTGTGTAGCAATTCCAGCTGCGTTTTTAGGATTGTTACACCCTGTCACTGCAGAAATAGCAATGACATTTAGCTCTCTAACCGTGATAGGAAACTCTATATTATTATCAAAGAAAAAATTATCATAAAAAATATCTAAATTTGATTGATTTTTTTTATTTATTTTGTTATAATAACAAGTCCCATATTTTAGGAAACTGCGCTCCTTGCAAGACCTAAGAAAAAACAATAAAGGAATTTAATTTATGAGCTTAAAAACAACATACACAAAAGCTCCAGAGATTTCTCGTAAATGGCATGTGATTGACGCTCAAGGCAAAGCACTTGGTCGTATATCAGCTGTTGCGGCACAAATTCTCCAAGGCAAACATAAACCAACATTTACACCTCACGTAGATGATGGTGATTTTGTGGTAATCATTAATGCTTACCAATTTACACTTTCAGGCAGAAAAGAAAATACTAAAGTATACAGACGTCATACAGGATGGATGGGTGGACTTAGAGAACTCAGTCATAGACAAATGATGGAGAAAAAACCTTGGTTCCCACTAGAAAAAGCTATCAGAGCTATGTTACCAAAAAATCGCCTTGCACGTCGTATGTTTAAAAAACTTATTATTGTTGAAGGATCTGAATTCAAAAATGCTAATAGTGGATTAATTATCCACAGAGATATTTAAGGAGAAATAACATGGCAGTAAAAAAAGATACCCGTGTTTATGCAACAGGTCGTCGTAAGACAAGTGTTGCCCGTGTTTTTCTTTCTCCTAATGGAAAAGGAAATTTCACAGTAAATAAAAAAGACTATTCAGAATATTTTCCAACATTTTTTAGTGATCAAATTTTTGAAGTATTCACGCTTACAAACACTACAAATCAATTCGATATTTTTTGTACTGTTAAAGGTGGTGGAGTTAATGGACAAGCTGAAGCTATCCGTCATGGTTTAGCTAGAGCTCTTAACGATCTAGATAAAGAAAAATACCGTGATATCTTAAAAGATAAAGGTTTTCTTACTAGAGATGATAGAATGGTTGAACGTAAAAAATACGGTCTTCGTAAATCTCGTAAAAAAGAACAATATTCAAAACGTTAAATATCAAAACACCCTTC
>CAMQSH010000147.1 GCA_947036575.1 uncultured Brevinema sp.
TAATTTTGGCAGTTATAGAAAATCCATAACCTCGAGATTTATATTGTTGAGGAATTTTAGCTGTAAGATTTGGGAATGATAAAGTTTTTCTAGGGGTTCCAGACCACTGTGCATCAGCAAGAGCATCAGTAGATGATTTCTTTTGAGTTTTTTTATTTAATACATCATCTAATTTATCACTGATTTCTTTTGTTTTATCTACAGTTGGAATTTTAGGGGTAACAGGAGTCGCTTGTTGAACAGGAGTAGGAGAGGTTTGGGTTTTAGGCTTTGGTTGTTGAACAGGAGTAGTCTGAGAAACTACAGGCGCTACAGATTTTGGTTGTTGAACAGGAGTAGGAGTAGTCTGAGTTACTTTAGGTGCTATAGGTTTAGGCTGTTGAACAGGAGTAGGAGGATTTTGGGTAACTTTAGGTGTTACAAGTTTGGGCTGTTGAATAGGTGACGGAGCCTTTTTAGCTACTTTTGGAGTAATGGGTTTAGGCTGTTGAGTAGGAATAATATCTTTTATTTTTGGAAGTGCCGAAGATTGACTTGATTTTATACCACCGATTTGGATTGAAATTTGAGTTTGTTTTTCTTCGATAAATTTTGGAGAAAAAATAGTAAAAATTCCTAAGCCTATAATATGAATACCTAAAGAAAAAAGAAGAAATAATGATAATGGAGAATATTGTTGAGGACGAGGAAATGTCACGATAGCTCCTATTTTTTTAGTATAGTAGCAAGACTAAGTTTGTTGAGACCAGCACCACGTGCTTGATCCATAATTTCAATTAAATCCCCATAAGAGATCCCCTCATCTCCTTGTATAATAAGAGTGGTATTGGGGTCTTTTTGAGCTAATTCTTGTAATTTTTGAGGGAGCTCTGCAAGTGTTATTTGTTGTTCATTCCATGTAATAGAACCATTTTTGTAAAGGGTGATGGTATTTTGTTGATCTTGAATACTATCAGAAGTTTTTGCTTCTGGTAGATCAACATTAAGAGAGGATGTTTGAATAAATGTAGAAGTAATCATAAAAAATGTTAATAATTGGAAAACAATATCAATCATAGGTGTCATACTTATATCAGCAGATATAGTATGTTTTTTTTTATATTTAGAGAACATCCAAATTCCTTCAATTTTATTTATTATTATATATAATAAGGTAAAATTGAATTTTTATCAAGAAATGGACTTGAGATTATTTTTGAGAGATAGAAATAACGATCAATGTGTTACCTGAGATTGAATTATTTCGTATAATTGTGTGAGATTTTCATTTGTAGCTAAACACTCTTGTATTTCTTCAGAGTGAGAAATTCCATATTTAATATACTCTGTTTCAGGAATTCTAAGTGTTTTATAAAATTCTTCTCTTTTTTTATTCATATAAGTGTTAATTTGGTCATCAGTAGCATTTTTTTTCTGAGAAATATTATAGTAATTAGAACCTTGGGCTAGTGTGAAAAGAATAGATATTTGCAAGAATTTTTTAGGACTGTCAAGAAGAATTTTATCACCTAGTTTGAAATCAATTAAATTAGCAATCATTTGATCTACTTCCTGAGAAGATAAGTTGAGGGTATCTGTATTTGAACTAGAAATATCATCTGTGAGTGTCGTAACAGATTTTTGGGATGTTAAATTTTCTAAAGTTAAAGGTGCTTTTTTTATACAAAAAGTAGTAGATAATAATAGCATAAAAATAATGATGTAATACATAGTAAACTCCTATTAGATAACATTTATAGTATAATGCATTTTTTATTTTAATACTAGTGTTTTTTATTAAATAGTAGATAAAAATTATAAAAAACGTAATATTTGATAAATTTGACAGTAATATAGATATCTGATATAATATAAAATACATCATTAATGATAGTATATTTAATTATGATGAGGATACATATGGAATACCCAACAATTTCCCTTGGTCAATATTTGAGGAATGAAAGAGAAAAAAGAGGTTTGTCTATTGATGAGGCTGCTTTAGAAACAAATATTGCAAAAAAATATATAGAAGCTTTAGAAAAAGATGAATATGGTTTTTTTCCTGCAGAAATGTATGTAACAGGGTTTTTGTCTTCTTATATTGAAATACTTGAATTAGACAAAGAGTTAGTACTTTCTATGTATAAAAGAGCTATTAGTAAAGAAAAAGAAGCTCCTTTAGAAGTTTTTTATGATTTGCATACCACCAATCGAGGTGTCAGAAAAAATGGCAGATGGATTGTTTTAAGTATCCCTATATTATTAATATTTGCAGTAATAGCTTTTATTAATACGAGATCTGGATCAGTATCTTCACAACAAGAAAGTATGCAAATTTCCGATTATAGTGCTAGAAAAAATTCTATAATTACTAATGTATCTCTATTAGAATTAGAACAAAATAATCAATTTTCTATAGGTACGGAAGATACAATAGTTCTTCTTGATGAAGAAACAGAAGTGGTAGCAATAGAATTTTTGGGTGTTGTTCAGAGAAATAAACAAATCAAATTTAATATTGGGCAAAATCAATATGTTTATAAAAAAGGTGATGTGTTAAATACAGATATTAGTGGGAATGGAATTAATGATCTTTCTTTAGAGATTATCTCTGTTACAGAGAAAAATGTTGAATTAGTAATCATTCTTAAAAAAGAAATTGCTCAAACAAGTTTTTTTGATACCACCCCTTATCTAAAATCTATTAGAAACACTGTACCATTAGCTATTGTAAATAATAAAGATATATTTAATGCTACTATCAGTGCAACAAGACCTGTTTGGGTAGGGTATCAGGCTGATACAGCAGAAGAACAACAAAAACTTTTAAATGCTGGTGATACTGTGAAATTCACTTTCATTGATGGTGCTAAGGTTTCTCTTGGTAATGCAGGAGTAGCAACAATTACCTTTTCAGAATTTACTAATGTTATTCGTGGTGGTACTGTTGGAGAGACTTCTCAATCAATTTTTTATAAAAAAACAAGTGGCTCAGATACTACTTTATATCGATCTCAGCTTAAGTAATGTCTTGACTAATGTAATAAAATATAGTACACTAATACTCATACTATTTTGGTATGAGTATTTTTATTTTAAACAGAAGGGCAATTTATGAAAATTTATTTTGATGCTTTAGGATGTCCCAAAGCTTTAGTTGATGCTGAAAAAATGTGTGCACATTTATTTGATAGTGGGGAACACCACGCTGTTTTTGATCCTGAAGAAGCAGATGCTGTTATTGTAAATACTTGTGGATTTATTGAATCTGCAAAGCAAGAATCAATAAATGCTATTCTTGACCATGCTGAATTAAAAAGAAAAAAACCTGATTTAATTTTGGTGGTTTCTGGATGTATGGTGGCTCGTTATCATGAAGAATTAAAAGAAGAAATACCAGAAATCGACGCCTTTATTGGAGTAAAAGATCCTTCCAAAATCAAAGATATCTTTATTCAACGTAAAAACAAAGCAATGCTTGACCAAGGTGAGTATCAAGATACGACTCAGAGCAAAAGATCTCTCTTATTTTCAGGTTTTAAACATGCTTGGATTAAAATAGGAGAAGGTTGTAATAGAGCTTGTGGATTTTGTGCTATCCCCCTTATGCGTGGAAAACAAAGAAGTCGTGTTGAGCAAGATATTCTTGATGAAGCAAAAATGCTCCTTGATCAGGGTATTAGAGAATTAATCGTAATTACTCAAGATCCTGTGAATTATGGTGTAGATCTTAATAATACAAGATCACTTATTCCTTTATTACAAAAATTAGAGACAATAGGATTTGATTGGATTCGTGTGCAATACCTTTTTCCAGATCCTATGTTGATAGAGTTAGCAGAATTATATAAAAATTCGTCTGTTTTTTGTAATTATATAGATGTTCCTTTACAACATATTTCAGGTGATATCTTGAAATCAATGAAAAGACCTGGAGATTTTGATTCAATGGCAAAATTATTTGCTGATATAAGAACGGCTAATCCTGAGATTGCATTACGTACTTCTTTTATTGCTGGATATCCTGGCGAAAAAGATACAGATGCTAATCAAATTTCAGAATTCCTTAGAGAAGTTCAAGCTGATAGAGTAGGATTTTTTACTTATTCTCATGAAGAAGATACCAGTTCTTATACTATGGAAAACCAAGTGCCAAAAGCTGTTGCTCAAGATAGAGTTACACAATGGGCAGCTATTCAACAACAAATTTCTACAGAAAGACTAAGACGCTTAGTAGGGAAGAATTTGATTTGTATTGGCGAAGGTATTTCCGAAGAAGAAAATGGAGAACGAGTAATGATTATGCGTTCGGAATTTGATGCTCCAGAAATTGATGGAACAGTACGTGTTAAAGTTCCCAAAAATATAGAAATAGAATTATTAGAAATGGCAGAAGTGACAATTATTGATTCTGATGACCATGATTTAGATGCTATTTTCGTAAGAGAGATTTAAAATGCCACCATTTATATTAAATGTCCCGAATACCATTACTATCCTTAGAATGATGATGATCCCTTTAGCGTGTCTGCCCTTGTTGCCTATCTTTGGAGAACACACTTTTAATACGCTACTAATAACTAGTATTTTTTTCATTCTTGCTTCTTGCACGGATTTTTTAGATGGATATTTTGCCCGTAAGCTCAATCAAATGACGGAGTGGGGGGCTTATACGGATCCTCTCATTGATAAATTTTTGGTGTGGGGTTTATATCTCGTTTTTATTTTTATCCCTGATCTAAAAATTCCAATATGGACTTTTGTTATCATTATATTAAGAGATTTTGCAGTAACGCAGATGAGAAACTATGCTTTACAACATAATATTTATTTTAAAACAAGCTTTCTAGCAAAAGTCAAAACAGCAAGTCAAATGATAGTGGGTGGGCTGGTATTACTATTTTTGTTAAGAACCTACTATTTAAATAGTATTGCTGATATTCCTCAAGCAAACTACCTCACTTATTGGCAGGATAATTATTATTTGGATAATCTTCCCTCTTTTTTAGTGATGGCAGTAGCAATTTTTACTGGGATCACAGG
>CAMQSH010000148.1 GCA_947036575.1 uncultured Brevinema sp.
CAATGACGAAGAAGATTCCCTTGATGAAATAACTATCGATGATATTGTTATTAATCATGATGACAACAATGACGAAGAAGATTCCCTTGATGAAATAACTATCGATGATATTGTTATTAATGCCCCTATTGAAGAAGATGCTGCTTCTATATCTAAAGACATGCTTCAACAATTAAATCAAAATATGCCTGTATCTTCATCATATTTGACAAATTTATCTAAGGATGATATTAGCAATATGATGAAAGAAATCGATAATTTATTAGAATTTTTACCAGATGAAAAAATTGAAGAATTAGCTCATAAAGATTTTTATCATACTTATATTAAATTCTTAGACGATTTAGGAATATAGTATATGGGATTAAAAAATAAAATCATAGAGATTAAAAAAAAATATCAGCAGAAACGAAATATATACAATCAATTTATAGAAAATGATGCAGATAATTCTTATTATAAAACAGGTTTATTAAATAAAATGAATTTTTTTAGAAAAATGTCAGCTTTATATAAAAACCATCTTCCATAAAATTAACTCAAACACTCTATATCTATAGAGTGTTTTTTTTATAAACTTGACATAAAGATAAATCTTAGATATAATCTATAATAACTCAAAATATAGGGGGTAAACATGTCTGAAAATAAATTTTCTCAAAAATGTGATGTCTGTGGTGTTCAACCAGCTATGTTATTTTTTAGAACGATAGATAACGAATCTAGTAAGATTGTTGAAGAAGGTCTATGCCCTAAATGTGCCTTAAAAAAATTCTCAGATAATAGTGATACTCAATTGGCTGGTGAAAATAAAGAAATTATAAATACTATTAATCAAATGCGTCATATATTATCTGATATTGTAGGACATATTGGTAAAGCTACTCAGGAAGACTCTCTAATCGATAATGATGATGATAGTATAAAACCAGTAATTAATCAATGTCGAGCATGTGGTACTACAAAAATGATTGTTAAAAAAGATCAAAAAGCTGGCTGTGGTCTTTGTTATTACGAATTTTCTGATACAATCCAAAATCAAATTCAATATTCTAATTTTAGTATTAAACATAGTGGACAAATTCCAACAAGATACAGACAACAACATCTAAAAAATATTGAATTACAAAAATTAAAAATAAAATTATTCTCCCTGCTTAGAACTGAAAACTACGAAGAAGCAGCTAAAATTAACAAACGTATTGTTAAATTAGAAACTAGCCAAATTCATTATTAAAAGATATACATATATGGAAAAAATTGTCTTGCCCCTTTCTAGGGCTCAAATATCATCTTCTTCAAAAAATAATATTATCATTTCAAGTCGTGTCTGTATTGCTAGAAATATAGATGCTCTCAATTTTCCTGAAAGATTATCTGTTGAAGAAAAAATATTAATTGAAAATCAAATTTCAACACTCTTATATGATTTGTATACAGATCAAATTATTTCTACAGATATTAAAACATTAGAATCTGTTCAAAAATTCCAACTTATGTCAGATTTAAATATTACTAATCATTTTTTAGAAAATGGTCACACTTTTTTTGCAAAAAAAGATGGGAAATGGATTTTATTACCTAATGAATATGATCATCTACATGTTTTTTCTATTGAGTTTGGGCAACATCTTAAAGAAATCTATAAAAATATTAACTCCTTGCTCTTATCTTTAGATTCTCATATACATTTTGCTTATACTCCTGAATTTGGATTTGCTACATCTGATATTAATTATGCAGGTAATGGACTATATCTATCTCTATTACTCAATTTAACAGGACTAGAACTACAAGGAGCTATTTCCTCACTTATAAAAACATGTGAAGAAACAGGCTACAAACTTATCCCCTATACTTCTCACCCAAATTCGGGTTTATTCTTCTTAAAAAATACAGGATCTTTTGGTATTAGTGAATTAGATCATATAGATCATATGATTCAATTTACTCAAATAATTCAATCTTCTGAATTATTGGCTAAAAAAGAACTTCTTGAAGATAATGAAAATATTGAACTATTTATTTCTCAAATCAATCAATTATTAGCTCAAGAATTTCTTTCTTACGCAGAAATGACTTATATTATTTCTTTGGTAGATTTTCTTGATAAATCTATATATACTATTCGTGATAGAAATCTCTGGTTAGAACAGTTATTCCGTCTTCAAAATCACTCTTCTATATTTTCACACATTAGTAATTTTGAAGAATTTAATAATTATAGAGCTCAATTACTTAAGCATATATTTACACAATTAGTACAATTAAAATAAGGTTTATATGCAAGATATAAAAAATATTAACTCTTCACGTCTCTTTGCCCTTGTCATTGTCATTATTTCATTATTTTTTATTTTTACAGTACGTTTATTTTATCTTCAAGTATTAGAAGGATCAACATTCAAAAATAGAGCTGAACAAAATCAAACAAGAGATCTTCGTATCTCTTCTTATAGAAGTATTATTTACGATAGAAATAAAGAACTTAAATTAGCCTATAATCAACGTTCTTTAGTACTAACAGTAATTGATGCCAATTTACCAAAAACAAATACCGTACAAAGAATCAATCAATTAACAGAAATGGGTAAAATACTTAATTCTAGCCCTGAAGCTATCTGTACTATCATCAAATCAAAATATATTGATCCTTATACGCCTATTGTTCTTCAAGATAATGTCTCCTTAGAAATAATAAATAAATTTGCAGAAAAAATTGAAGAATTCCCTGGTGTATTTTGGGAAAATCAACCTAATAGAGTTTATCCTTTTAGTAAATCTGGATTTCATGTTGTTGGTTATACTGGTTTATTAAACCAAGAAGAATATGATCAAAATAAATCAAAAGGTGAATATTATCTAGGTACTCACATTGGAAAACGAGGTATAGAAAAACAATATGACTCTATTATTCGTGGGAAATCCGGAATTTTAGCAAGATCTGTTAATGCTAGAGGTCAAGTATTACAACAAGATATTATCCAAGATCCTATACAAGGCGATCATTTAGTATTAACAATCGATGCTCTATTACAACAAAAGGCCTATGACTTAATGACTAATTTTATAGGTGCTGTTATTATTACCCATGCTAATACAGGAGAAATACTTGCATTAGTTAGTACCCCATCTATTGATCCTTCTATTTTTTATAATTCTGATAGGGTACAAAATGAGTTTTCTCCTCTTATTTTTGACCCAACACATCCTTTTGTTAATAGAGTAATACAGGGTTTATATCCCCCTGCGTCTACATTTAAATTAATTTCAACGGCATCTTTTTTAAAAGATGGGATTGATCCTGATCAAATTCTTACTACAACGGGATCTTATGCTATTGGAAATCGAGTTTTTAGAGATTGGAAAAATCATGGAAAAGTAGATACAAGAAGAGCCATTGAAGTTTCTGCAAATGTATACTATTACCATCATTCTCAGAGTGTAGGACGCCAAGCAATTTTCCAAATGGCTAAAGAATTTGGATTTACAACCCCCTATCAAATTGATCTTCCTGATGAAAAACCTGGGTTTATACCAGATGATCAATGGTTTAGAAAAACACATAAAAGACGTTGGTCTCATGGTGATACAGCTAATATCGCAATTGGTCAAGGAGATTTATTAACATCTCCTCTAGAAATTAATATGATGACTAGTGTTATCGCAAACAATGGAACTATCTACAAACCTTATCTATTAAAAGAACAATTAAGAATTAGAGATAAAAAAACAATTTGGCAACAAAGTCCAACTCCTCTAAAAACCTTAAATATTCCAAGTGATCATTTAAAAATTATTCAAGAAGGAATGAGGAATGTTATTATAGGAAAAAATGGAACTGCTCGTTGGTTAAATAACTACAAAATGATACGTGTTCCTATCGCAGGAAAAACAGGAACAGCACAAACAGGATCTTTAGGAACTTCTGCTAAAGATAATGGACTATTTACAGCTTATGGACCTTATAATACTGAAGGAAAGCTTGATGATACTATTGTAATAACAGTATTGTTAGAAAGAGCTCGTACAGGTAATGCTGTTCGTATTGCCGCTGAATTATTCAATTATTATTTTGAAGAATTATATCCTGAAAAAAATCCTAATCCTAATTTTAAAAAAAGAGGATAATCATGAAAGAGTTATTAAAAGGGCACACTTCTTTATTTATTTTGATTCCATTTCTACTTTCTTGCATTGGTATTGTCTTTATTCTTAGTACAGGACAATTAGATAACGGTCAAAATACTAATTTATATATTAGACAATTAGCTTGGATATTTATAGGAATAGGACTTAGTGTATTCATACTATCTATTGATTATTACTATATAATTGAAACTTCTTTACTATATTATGTAGCTGGTATATTGTTATTGATTTTAACACTCCTTATAGGAAGAGAAATTAAAGGAGCCCAAAGTTGGTTAGGAATTTGGGGATTTGGAATTCAGAGCTCTGAGATCATGAAGATTTGTTATGTTCTTTTTTATGCCAAATTTCTAAAAAATACCCCTAAAGATGAAAAAGAATTTGTAACATTTTATAAATCTTTATTAATTCTTCTTCCTCCATTAATTTTAGTTTTATTACAACCCGACTTAGGAACTGCTATTATTTTTTGTAGTATTTATGTTATCATGAGTCTTGTAGGATTTAGAGATATTAATATTTTATTAAGTATTATAGTAATTGGTATTATTACTTGTTTATTAATGCTTTCTTATACTTATTATCAGTTTTACTATTTATCTGATCAAAATAATATTGCTATCTTAGATATTCTATTAGCCCCCAGTACTTTTTTAGCTATAGCTATCATATTATTAATATATGCTGCTATAACTTTTATTATTGAATTAATCCAACCTATTCCGTGGATAAGCAACTTTACAGGAGCTTCTCTTATTGTTGGTCTGTCCTTTTTAGCAATGGGAGTATTAAGTTCTGTTCTAAAATCATATCAATGGAATAGACTTTTAGTATTTATTAATCCTGAATTTGA
>CAMQSH010000149.1 GCA_947036575.1 uncultured Brevinema sp.
TATTATCCAAAAATTTTACCAATACGTTCTAAAACTTTACCACGATCTAGAGGTTTTACAATATATCCTTTTGCCCCAAGCTTGATTGCTTCTTTTACAGTATCAGCAGTTCCAAGAGCAGTAACCATAATAACATTTACATCAGGATTAAGTTCTTTTAATTTTTTTAAAGCTGTTAATCCATCCATTTCTGGCATTGTAATATCTAATGTTATTAAATGAATCTTATCTTGATTTTCTTTATATTTAACGAGAGCTTCTGCCCCATTCTCAGCAGTATCGATAACGGCAAATTCTCTAGAAACAAAAATCTGTGATAATTGTTTTAAAATAAACTTAGAATCATCTACACAGAGTACACCAACATGTTGACCTGATTTCATTAATCCTGTAGGCAATCCATCATCATTGAAAAAAATTTTCATATTTACTCCTATGTTTAATTTGTATGTTGTTAAGCTTTCAACGCAATATTGATATCAATTACACCTAAAGTGGTATCAATAGGTATAATTAAAGCTTCTATATTATCACTTTCAAAAATCGCCATGTGATTACCTAAAATTAGTGTTGGTGGGCTAAAGTTGAATGATTTACCTTCTTTTGACAATTTGGTAACGGCACGTGCTGTAACCATATTACCGATTTCACTGATGGTACCTCTTACGAGTTCATTAACTTCAGTAAAACGTTCGTCATTTAATTTGCCAGCAAGAGCTAAAGCTGTATCTTCTGTCATATCAAAAACAATACGACCATAGACAGCACCTGTTACTCCAATGATAACAGTAAGACCTTTCATTCCTTCACCAAGCTTTTTAATTTGTAACTGCTTACGTGAAATAGGGGTGTTTAGAATCTCACTCATAATTTCGAATGCTGATTCTACAAAAGGGTTAATATAATCAATTAACATAAATCCTCCAATTTTTTTAATCACCATAAAGGTATTATATATATTTATTCTTAATAATTCAAGTTACTTTGTCAAAATAATTACTTTATTAAATTTTTAATTAAAACCTCAATAAGAGATGGGACATCAATAATTAAAATATTATCTTTTTCATCAATAACAATCCCTGAAAAAATAGGATCTTCTGTCCATTTACTCATATAATTTACAGGATTATAATTTTCTGTAGTTACACTAATATTTTTATCTATATAATCTACATTAATAGCAAATAAATAAGAATCATATTTAATAATAATTAAATATTCATCATCTTGACAATTTATTAGTATAGGATGTTTTTCGACAGACATCTTTTCTTCTAATCCTAGAATGTTTTTTAAAGAATATACAGGAAGAATCTCACCTCTAATATTAGTAACACCCATTAATATATTATCAGAATTAGGGATACGATATATTTTTTTACCCATGATAATATCTCTAATATTTAAAATGTTTAGAGCGTATGTTTTGTCATTAATACCAAAGGTAATAGTACTAAAAAGCACATTAAGATTAGTATTTTCTGTATCTTGAATTGTTTCCATTTCTATTGACATAATTTCCTCTACTTCTGATTTTTGAAAGCATATTGGATAATTTGTGGTAAATCAAGAATAAATCCAATTTCTCCGTTTCCTACAATAGTTGCAGCCGAAATACCAGGGCTAGCAATCAATCTTTGTTCTAGTGGTTTTACAACAATATCTTGTTCTTTTAAAATTTCTGGAACAATAATTCCAACTTGTCTTGTTCCAAACCGTACAATAATACAAAATAGATGTTCTAACTCTTCAATAGTTTGACTAGTATCTATATCTGGATCTATATTACTTTTTTTGAAAGAGTTAATATTATAAAGAACTTTTGATAATGAAATTAAAGGAATTAATTTTTCTCTAAATTTAATAGCATAATAATGATCCAATTTGTGTAATATAGAGGTATTTAAAATAATAGTTTCTTCAACAGAAGTAATAGGAATAATATAATGAATTTCTTTGATCATTATTACTAAACCTTGAATAATAGCTAGGGTCAATGGTAATTGAATACGAATAGTTGATCCAACTCCTACTGTTGAAAATACTAAAGCTGATCCACCTAGTTCTTGGATATTTCTATGGACAACATCCATTCCAACACCGCGTCCAGATAAATTTGAAACTTCTTCTGCAGTAGAAAATCCAGGAAGAAAAATAAGAGCTAATTTTTCTGAATCACTCATTGAAGAAGCTTGTGATTCGGTAACAAAACCTTTAGCGATAGCTTTACTAACTATTTTTTCAGCATCAATACCTTTACCATCATCGATTATTTCAATATAAATAGCATCACCTTCTTGATATGCTTTTAATTGAACAGTACCAACTTCATTTTTACCAGCAGCACGTCTTTCTTGAGGTGTTTCTATTCCATGATCAAGAGAATTCCTAATCATATGCATAAGAGGATCATAAAGATCTTCAATCATACCTTTATCAATTTCAGTTTCTCCACCCTCTATTACTAATTCTACTTTTTTATCAATATTTTTAGCAATATCCCTAGCTAATCGTGTAAAACGAGAAAAAACTGTTTGAACAGGAATCATTCGTAAATTCATCATTCGTGTTTGTAATGTTGATGAAATACGAGATAATTGTTGAATATATTCTATATAATGATCAATACTAGTACCAATTAAAGAAAAATCATCTTTGAATTGCTCATTTTTAGTTTTATTGGTTTCAGGATCTTCATGAAGAGGTAATAATATAGAAGATGAAAAAAAGGTGCGAAGATTTAATTTGGTATTATAAACTGCCTTTTCTAAATCAGAACCAAATTGATTGAGTCCAGAACGAATAATAACCAATTCGCCTAGTAAATTTAATAATTCATCAATACGAGAACTTTCTACTTTAAGAGTAGGGCTTCGTTTTTCTTCGGGTTTGTTTGAAGGTGGCTCACTATCTTGTTTAGTAATATTTTCAACTACAGGTGCTGGAGTATTTACTATTTCTTTATTTGTAGTTGGAGGTGTAGGTTCCATTGTTGCTACTATATTAGTATTAAGATCATCAGTAAAAATACCACCCATACTTTGTTCTATGTCTGAAAATAATTCAGCAGTAAGAGGGTTTACAGTAACTTTAGTTGTTACTTCATCAAGAGATAATTTATTCTGAATATAAGAAGGATCTTCATCAGATGCAATAACAATATTTAAAAAAGGCATATACTCTTCGTCTAAAGATTCTGGAGAAGGATTCATAATAATAGGTTCAGCTAAACTATTAATAATATTTAGAACTTCAAAAGGGGCAACTTCTTTTAATTCATATTCTTCATTAAAATGTATTTCAATAAATAATAACGTTTCACCTTCGTTTAGTGATTCTTGGAGACTAAAAACCAATTCATTAGTAAGGCTAAAACGGGCTGCAAGAGGTAAACTATCCATATTATAAGGAATATCATCTTCATCATCTACCATCGTTGAATTTTGAGGGATGGTATCGTTTTTTGGAGTAGTACTAGCACTGTCCAAAGCAGTGTTTTTGATAAGTTCAAGAGCCTTGATTAAGGAATTTGCTTTTTCAAAGGGGTGAGTTTGACCTTGCTCATGAGCTTTTAATAAAGTAAATAATTCATCTTTGACTTCAAGTAATAAAGTAATATCTTCATTAGTAAAGAAATATTTACCCATACGAACAAGATCTAATACATCTTCCATAATATGGGTAAGTTTGGTGACATCATCAAAACCAACAGAACCAGCACCACCTTTAATAGTATGAGCAACACGAAAAACAACGTCAATTCCACTTGTTTCTGTTAGATCTTTTTCTAAATTTAATAAACTTTCTTCGAGATTTTCTAATAGAGAAAATGCTTCATCTAAAAAATCATTAATTAATTCTTTCCAATTATCCATTTGATCCTCCAGAATGTACACCATAATGATTTAATGTTAGTGCAATTCCTTTTCCTAAATCTTCTTGAGATAGTATTAAATCTACAGCATTTTTATTTACTGTAGAACCTGGCATTCCCCAGACAGCACTACTATTTTTATCTTGAGCAAATATTAAAGAGCCTTTTGTGTGGAGACTTTGCATTCCTATAGCTCCATCACTCCCCATGCCACTTAATATAGCACCTACTACATGACCATGAAAAGAATGGAGTAGGTGTTCAATTGCTAAATTAATAGAAGGTTTGAAAGGGTGTGTTTCATAGTTATTTCTATCTGTATAATATACGTATAGATTACCAAAAGAATTTAATCTTCCATGGGTTCCACCTGGAAAAACATAAGCATGACCTTTTTCTAAAGAGATATTATGTCTTAATTCATGAACAGGTATTTGAGATACCGAATTTAACTCTAAAGCAAATGATTTTGTGAACTTTTCTGGCATGTGCTGTATAATAACAACAGGAATAGTAAGAGAAGTATTTATATATTTTAAAATACTTCGAATAACTTGAGGTCCGCCTGTAGATGCTCCAAGAATAAGTAATTTAGGTTTTATATTTTTTTTTGTTAAAATAGTGTTAAGATTAGATAAGCCTGTTGGTGTTTTTTTTTGAGCTGTAGACACAGGAGCTGAAATAGGTGCAGGAGTAATGGTAGGACTAAAAGCTGCGATTGAAGTAGGTCTTGAAGATAATGTGTTTGATAATGATGCTCTAGTTTTTTTTGCAGCTATCCCAGATATAATCTTAGGAACGATAATTTTTTTAATATTAGGGATGATAGTTTCAGCAGTGCCTTCTATTTTTAGTATAAAATCACAAAAACCAAAATCAATAGCTTTTTTAAAAACAGGATTATCATGACGTACGTGAGAGCTATAAATAATAACAAAAGGTTTATCTTCAAAAGATAAGTGCTCTTCTATTTTTCGAAGTACATAAAGCCCATCACCATCTTTCATTTCAAGATCTAAAATGACAACATCAGGTTTTTTTAATAAAATTTGTTGGAAACCAATTTCTCCATTATGTATCATTCCTACAATTTGTAGTTCAG